>JAGOGN010000147.1:0-1036 GCA_017996675.1 Lachnospiraceae bacterium
CGAGAGAATTTGAGAGGGAAGACATGAAAATAGTGCTTGAAAAATTCTCCACAGCAGAGTATTATACATACAGAACGTATGTTTGTTTTTTGGAGAACATATGGGATCAACTAGAGTATCTGCAGTGGGTGGACACGGGCTCGGTGTCTATCGAAAATCCGCTTCATTAGTCGCTGGATCAACGACTATGGCTACATTTGCACGAGAATGACAATTCCCTTTTTTCTCGATGAAGATGAACATTATTTTTTATCTTTTTTGGAGGTGAATTCTGATGCAAGAGATCACATTATATTGCAAGAATTGTAAGAAGAGCTTACACATGTCTTATCAGCTTACTGGTAATGATGATGCTTTAGTTTTAACTAGTATCATTATAAAGTGTACTCATTGTAAGCGAACATTATGTTTAAAGAAGTACACAGAAAAACAACTATTAGAGCATGCTGTTGGAGACAGATTTTATATCTAAGCAGCTGCAAAAACTACAATTGAATTAGTGCTCATCACGATACACGGGCATGACCCAACAGAGACGTGAAAAACTATACCAGTGGAGAACTGGGCGTTTTTCTCGTCTTATTTTTTTACAACAATATAATACAGAAACAGAAGGGTTTTCTTCCTGGTATGCAACCGGGAGGGAGGCCTTTTCTTTTGCCAATTTAATACCCAGAGGATGTGTGCGCTTCCCCCCAAGACAAATTTACAAGTCGCAGGAGGAAAAGAATTATGCGTACAACATTCACATTTAACAGTAACATTGAAACATTATCTGATTATATGACTAGGGTTATTGCAATCCTTAGAGCAATCAGAGATAACGTACCAGCGGCTGATGGTATTGATTACAGCGTTGAGCTTACAGAAGCAGAGAAGTTAGAACTTCATCAGAATGTGCTTATAATGGCGATCGATGAGATGGAAAAGACTGCAGGAAAACATTGTTTGATAAAACATGATTTCGGCCAGGACAGGGAAGATTTTATCAGTAACTTTAAAATCGTTATTTCTGATAATTTGCTTAGCTTTAATG
>JAGOGN010000147.1:1046-4495 GCA_017996675.1 Lachnospiraceae bacterium
CCCTAGAGGATGGAAAGAAGCAGTACCAGTTCACAACATTTTTGAAACATTTATCATCTGAGGCAGTGGTTCTTACATATGCCGGAATTCATGGTGTAACCAAGGATGTGGAGAAGAAATTCAACCTCATTCTTAGTACAAGAAGAAAGTTAGCTAAAAACAAGCAGATTGATATTTATGAAGTGACACCAGAGATGATTCATGAGGTAAGAGGAGACATTTCGGAACGAGATATTAAGGCAGCTATGGATTATTTGGATGGCAGAATGTCAGTTGATCAGTTGATGGACGAGGACGGACTTGAAGGAGAAGCTTTTGAGGACAAAAACAATGAAGGTCCGGATATTAGAAATGAAGTTATGGATATCAATGTTGAGAGATTATATGATACTTTTCTTGGGAAGCTAACGGATGTCGAGAAGTTCTTTGCACTTATTGAAGTTGGCTGTTCTGAGAAATATGAAACGATGACTGTATCACAGTTATCTGTAGATAGCTTGTTTCTTAATATGATTACAGCAGATAAAAAATATGTGAAAAATATATCTGTTGGGGATGTTGTAATCAAGAGACCTAATCGCCATTCTTATACTGACAGAGATGTTGCACTTAAAGATGTTAAGTATGTAGGTGGCAATGTGGTAAGATATCAGAGAGAACAGTCAAAAATCAGATGGACGAAGCTGGAAGCAGTGCTTTCAGAGGATGATATCTGTGGAAATAAGAGTGTGGAGTATTTTCAGAAAAAGTGGGGTGAACTGACTGATAAATATGATTTTTAATAAGGGAAAAAGAGTGTAAAAAGTATATTGACTGCACCTTGTGTGCAGTCATATTATTATTGATAATCTCGAGTTTTGAAGTAAAAACGGCGTAGCCCTTGTAAATACTGGGCTACGCCGATTTCTCTGTATGGCGCAACAGCACCCCTTTTTGGAAATTCGAAAATTTTTTTAATATCGAAGAAGCCGCTGAATCTGTTGTCGTGTACGGTACTTGTTATCGAGTTCCATATCGAAAACTTTTGAACAGGAATCAAGAACTTCGTCATAATAAGTTAGCTGGTACGTATTTTTATCAAGTGGAACGCAGCAGTAGCTTTTCAGCGAATCGATAATCTTTCCGACGGGATATTTGTTTTCAAGTTTTGTCTGTAGAAGCCGGAGCAAAACGAGTGAAGTGAAGCAGGTTGTGAAGTGGGCATCGATATGGTCATTTGTCCTTAAAAAAACAGGTCTGGAATCAAACTCGGTTTTAGATATTTTGAAGGTGTCTTCTATATTGATCAATCCACGGTAAACTTCTCTTATCTCTAAATCAGACATGTTCAATTCACTTGTAACGATGGAATAGTATCCATCATATTTCTTTTCTTCTTCAATCTTTTCTAAATTCAATTCAAGGTTTTTTCCTTCTACGATTTCCCCTGTGTTTTTATTAAATGCGATATTTAAAACATATGATGCTGAGCCAGCAGAAGTGACCTTGTCATATTTTTTAGGTGACTTAATTAGATCTTTTGCACGCTCAATCATGACTTCTCTGTCACACCGCTGCTTTTTAGCATATTTTTCGGAATAGTATACCATTTGTTTTTGATCAATGGTTACCGTCTTTTTCAAAGGTTTCTTACGTCCAGGTTTGGTTACGTTCACATGAAGCTCTTTGGGAAATATCCTTGATTTATGTCTGAAAGTTACTGTATTTCCATCGTTATCTGTGATCTTGTCTGTGTGATAATCAGCTTCCAATACCCACTTCTTAAAAGCAGCATCAGCACCTCGGATGGATTGTCCATAAACATAACCATCGCGTTCGTTCACATCTCCCTTATTATCTCCGTTTAGATAATAAATATTGTCCGACGTATTGAGTCCACGATCTGCCACAAAAATGATTCGCGTGTCAGAGAATTCGTTTTTCACGCGGTTAATGAGAGGACGCATATGAACCTTTTCAGATTCGTTTCCGGGAAAAAGGTCAAATGCAAGAGGAATACAGTTCCGATCCATGAGCAGACCCATTTCAACAATGGGATCCGGACGGTGATTTTTTTCAGGTCCTCGTTTTCGGTATTTTGCTGCAACCGGATTTCCATTTTTATCGATTGGATTTCCAGAGTCATCCAGCGTGTCCATATCGGATCTACCGATGTCAAAGTAGTAATTCGTGCAGTCGAAGTAGGAGACTGAAAGATCTCGTGCACAGATTTTATCTGAATGTTCATAGATCCATTTTTGAAGAGCTTCGTTATTCTCGCAGATAATATCTAATGCATGATAAACGTCATCCAGAGAAAAGTCTCCGAAATCTTCAAAGAAAAAATCCTGACGATCATAGGTTCCCTTCTTGGAGGCTGGATTTAAGATACGTGAAAAAACGAGCAGACGAAAAATCTGATCCACACTACGGGGCATGTCAGCTACATGCTGCAAAAGGATCTGCTGCTGCCCAACCGGACCATAGAGGATAATGTGATCCTTCCACTTCTGATCAGGGGTGCGAAGAAGCAGGAAGCACGCGCACAGGTTCACTCACATTTTGAAGAGTTTGGTCTGGAAGGGACACAGAAAAAATACCCGAGACAGTTGTCAGGAGGCATGCGGCAGCGGGCGGCTCTTTTGCGAACCTATATGTTCGCAGGAAGTGTTGCGCTGCTGGATGAACCATTCAGTGCATTGGACACTATTACAAAGAGTACGATGCACCAGTGGTATCTGGATGTGATGGAGCAGATTCATTTGTCGACGATCTTTATTACACATGACATTGACGAGGCTATTCTTCTTTCAGACAGAATCTATATTATGACCGGTGAACCGGGAGTGATTAAGGATGAGTTGATCATTAAGGAAGCAAAACCGAGAAGAAGAGATTTTAATTTGACAGAGGACTTCATGGATTATAAGAAATATATTATCCGGGCACTGGGTCAATAAAGACAGTTTTGAATTGGATTATAAATTGTTCATATTTTGTTTATAAATTTCCTGTTTCTTTGACCTAGTCAAGCATTTTTGTAACACTAGTGTATAAAACTTCTTACGCAGCACGACATCGTGCCGCATAAGGTGTAAGTCCACCGTTTGCACGATGTGGCCTTATGTGATTATATTTCCCATAAACGAATTCATAGAGCCTTTGGTCAAGAATGTCATTTGAATCAAACTTGTAGAGATAGTAGAATTCGTGTTTGAGCGTATTGTAGAATCTTTCCATAGCTGCATTGTCATATGGACACCCTGCTTTGCTCATGCTTTGTTGAACATGATTTTTATCACAGAATTCATTGAATTCTTTTGCGGTAAATTGACGCCCTTGATCAGAATGCAGAATAATTCCCTTTACTGGTTTTCGACGTTCTAGTGCGATTTTTAAGGTGTCCTTTGCTAATTCAGTATCGATATGACTGCTGTTTAAGGATGCAACGACTTCACGACCGCAAAGGT
>JAGOGN010000148.1 GCA_017996675.1 Lachnospiraceae bacterium
TCTTAGGATCTTCGCTATATTCTGCTGGCATTATCTCCAATCCATACTCCGTACATAGCTGATTTGTTATTGGTTGTAAAATGTGTTTCCAGTCACCGTTATGATATTGGAACTTATATCCTTCTGTCATATCAATACTGTTAAATACAATATGTGCGTGTAGATGAGCTCTATCTGTATGAACTGCTACAACTGCTTCATACTTGCCTTTTAGGAAAACATCAGCAAATCTCATTGCTATATCATACATAATCTCAGGTGTTCCCTCTCCCGGCTTAAGTGAAATAATTAAGCTATACCCCTGCCTTCCACCAGTTTTTTGAAACATTTCCTTGGTTGCCTTCATCTGCTTATATGCAATTTCCAGCGGGCAATTAATACCGCCCGCCAGATTGGCACTTCCAAGTTTCGCAGGATTTAGAATATAATTGATACTGTTCTTCAGATGAATGTCTTTTTGTTTTTTCTTACTAGCCTTCATACATCCGACCTTGGTTATCGCCATTTCTTTATCACCTCCATCATTAATTTTTGGATTTCTTTTAGTAAATCCACTACCTGTTTTAATATAGAATCACTAACTAGCTTATTGGTATTAGCCAGTCGTGTTAATTGGTTAATATTATTACCAACAGAAGAAATCTGATTGATAAGATTTCTTCTGTCCAACGCAAATGAAGTATCAATTGAACCACCATGAAGAATTAATTCCCTAACATACTCACTGGGGTTTAATCCATTTTTCTCGGCATCTAACTTCATCTGCTTCTCTTCTAATTCCGATAATCGAATCGTAAAATTTCTTCTCGGTTCGACCATTTGTTTCCTTCGACCTATAAGCTGCACCTCCTTTTTATCTGTGCTTTACTTTTCTTTTGGTTCTTTTACTTCCTTTACAAAACCACCTAAAGATAGATTTTGCCAGATACGTATAACGCAGGGCGTTAAACAAAATCTGGTTAGGGGACTGAAATCCCCTAATACCCCTGTTATATTGTAAGCACAGAATGTGATAATTCCATCTGTACTTATTACAATTTGTATCACCGCCACAGAGACTGTTATTACAAATTGAGATATGAATTTATGGATGTAATACCGTTTGTATCACTGTTTTCATCCACATATCCAACTATTTATCATAAATATAAGCAATTCCAATCCTTAGAAGCCATTCAAAAAACTTAGTGCTGAAGTGGGAAGTTCATTATTTCCATCCACTTCTGGGAGAACACCCATTTTCGGAACAGTCACCTCTGTATGAACTGCTTTGTTGCTCTGCACCGCTGATGTTGTTACTACTGGTGTTCCAACAGAACCCCCACCAGCTACCACTGCTTTTAGAACCTCTGTTACTGCTTTTGTTACTGCAAGTTCCACTGCTTTTTCAAGCATTGCCATGAGTGACATGGATTCATTTTGAACTGCCTCTATGAGTTCATACTGAGCCGACTGTATGAACTCCTTTTTCAAAGAATCCAGTTTTCCCTTTGCTTCTTCAAAATCAAATTCATCTCTGGCATACTTCACTAAAACCCATTTGATAAACTTACTTCTGTCTCCAAAGAGACTTTTTCTTGGCTCTTCGTCTATGGATAATAATAATTTCCAAACCAAAGCATCCTCATCATGATTCAGATTCAATCGAAAAGGTACAGTCTGAAACATATCCTTATCATACATGCAACCACCTATCTGCTTTCTGCAATGCCAGATATTCATAACCAATGGCATTTGCCTTTACATCTTCCTGATAACAGATATTTGCGCCTCTAATTCTTCCAAATAGTTTCATTACAGTAGCTCCTCCGCCTACATATACAATCGGCGTTAGTTCTGGATCAAACCCATTTTCTTTCAGCTGAGCTTCTACGTTTTCAGCAAAGATGCAAAGCTGATCCTGTACGATTTCCGTGATCTCTTTTGGAAGATTGGATGTTCCAGTCATCATCACATCCTGAATATCACTTTCATCCAGATAACGGTTTTTCCTTCGGAATACTGCCTTATTGACATTTGCCATACAATTAATCAATGCTTCCGGGATGGTGATACATTCCCTCTCCACTGGAACATAGTTCTTGTTATGAATAATATCAATGGTCTTAGAACCAATGTCTACAATCAGCTGATTCGGTGCCAGCTTTCCTAAAATATTTGCTACTGCTGCATAACACTGTGGATATAATAGAACTTCTTCAATTTCTATAAAATAGGTTTTGCCTTCATATACAAAGGTTACAACTCCTCGTTTCAGATAATTACTAAAGCTAAGCTTCTCTTCCCCAAATCTGGTAAATGGAAGTCCTGCTGCAACTACGACTCTGATCCCATCTTCACTAGACAAACCGTAATATTCGATTTCTTTTGCAATTGCTGCATATGTTAGCAACAGATAATCTTCATCTTCTATTTTGGTGTCTTTCATAGGAAGTCTTCCTTCTCCGATTTTATAAAAAGTATCTTTGCACTCCATTGTCTTAGCTTCTAATGTTGCTTCTGTACCAATTTCCTCAACACCATTATCAAAGATAAAATGTGGTGTCTTGATTGTTGAAAACCCATGGTCAATGGCACATAATAAAATGTTTTGTTCTTTAAAATACATAAATTTTCCTCCTGCCGTTACGGCTAATACAATGTTAATAGTTACATTCCTATGAACAAAAGTTCTGATTGTAACAGCCGGAGTCCTTTGTTATACTGTATTTGCGAGATACATAGAACAAGTTCCGGCTTGTTACTACCAAGTCCTTTCCCTAGTCGGTAAGGACTTTTTCTTTTGCTTCATAGTTAGCATCTTCTGCTACCATTGACTGATTTTTTTCAAGATCATCAGCCGGATTGTAGTAATCTGCATATCCATATACCTTCTGTTCAAAGTATTTTCTTGGACATCTGCCTCGGATAATTAAAAATCCTTTTGCAGCAAGTTCTGCATTATACTTTTTGATAATGGAATATGCTTTTGTCTTACCAACTCCAAGCATCTGTTGTACTTCATCAACTTCAATAAAAGTCTCTTTCATTCCTACCATACGCAATCTCCTTTCTTCATATCATTAAACATTTTGCTATCTCGTTCATAAACACGCAATTTGTTTTCGTGTTTACAGTATATTTCATTCATTTCGTGTTGTCAATAGATTTTCTTTCAGAACACGAACTTGACTTTCGTGTTAATCTGTTATATACTTTTCACAAAGTTACAAATAGTACTTTTAATGTAAATATATTTCGTGTAAAGGAGTGAACACAATGGCATCTCAAGCACTATCCCCAGAACAAATTGCAGCTAATATCAAAAGAAAAAGAAAAGAAAAAAAGATTAGCCAGAAACAGTTAGCAGAACTTATTGATAAAACAGAACGAACCGTTCAAAACTACGAATCTGGACAAACCGATTTTTCTATGTCCATCATCAAAGATATTGCTATCGCACTGGATATTAATTTTCGTGAATTGATTTCTACACCAGAGCATCAAGATGGTATGAATGTTGGGATTGATGGAAGAACTTCCTATAGAAACAAGTACATGTTAGAATCCTTTGCGGATGTAATTAATGTTTTATTTAAAATCCAAGAAACTTATGATTTTAGTATGAAACTAGATATTGCAAAACCACCAGAAGATAAAGAATGGAAAGCTTCTATCTCCGTTGATGGAAAAGGAGCCAGCAAATACGATATGGACTTTTGCCTATTTTTAGAAAATTGGAAAACAAAAATGGACCAGTTATATAATGGAAAATTAAGTATTGACAGATACATGGACTGGCAAGCAGAAACTATTGCTTATTACGCATCCAGTACTTTGACTCCAATGTTTGAAAGACCAGACTTAGAAGAATACACATCAGAACTGGGCAACCAAGTTTATCGTTGGAAAAATCCTTTTGCACCAACAGACGATAAGGACAAATAAGAAATAACGCAAAAATAGCCCCAATGTAATTTCTTTTGCAAAAGAAATTGAGCACCGGAGCTACTATGTAAGTGATTCAACCTAAACGGCTGATGTAATCACCCTAGACAAGTAGATTATATCATAGCCTTTAGATAAATGCATCGGGAACATTTATTCGTTCCAGATGACTAATTCATTATAAAGGAGATGATTTTTATGCCAGCTTACAAAGATGATAAAACTGGTAAATGGTTTGCCAAATTCTATTATACGGATTGGCAAGGTAACAACAAACAAAAGTGGAAACGAGGATTCGCCACCAAAAAGGAAGCCTTAGCATTTGAGAGAGAATTTCTAGAGAAACAGGCCTGTAATCCCGATATGACATTTCAATCACTTTATGAAACCTATATTGAGGATATGGAGGGAAGGTTAAAAGATTCTACCATCCAACATAAGCGTAATATCTACGAAACAAAGATTCTTCCATTCTTTAGCAAGATTCCAATTAATGAAATCAAAGCTACCGATATTCGAAGATGGCAGACAAAACTTATGAAGGACGAGTACAACTACAAGC
>JAGOGN010000149.1 GCA_017996675.1 Lachnospiraceae bacterium
ATGTTTTTTTTAAAATTTTGGTTAGGATATTTTATAGAAATGTGATACAATATGGCTTAGGTATACAGGAGGTTTTATGGGGGCAAATTCACAGGAAGAACTTGCGAAGCAGATGAACAGGCGTAGGCGAGTGAAGCGTATCAAGAGCACCATTATCTGGATTTTTTCCAGTTGGCTCATTCTATCAATGACTATTTGTGGGGTGTTAATTGTTCAAAGTTTTCGAATGAATCATCAACTAGATACTGTAACGAATCAGTTGAATTCAGTTACCTCTCGTTTGAATCAACTATCCCAAAATGGAGAAAGTGATGGTACAGATAAAGATATATCATCTACAATTGATGAATATATGGATGAAGTAATTAGTTACCAAGGTAATGTAGAAAATTCTTATCAAACAGGCGATGTCCGACAGGTCTATTTTACGTTTGATGATGGACCAAGTGAGCAGACCGAAGAGATTTTAGATGTATTGAAGAAAAACAATGTGAAGGCGACTTTCTTTGTTGTAGGCAAGACTGATGAGCGATCCAAGGAATTATATCGTAGAATTGTAGATGAAGGGCATACCATTGGACTTCATTCCTATTCACATAAATATAGTGATATTTATGCATCCAAAGCTGCTTTTCAGGCAGATCTTCAAAAAATCAGTGATTTGATTTATCAGATAACTGGTCAGAGGACGATGTTATATCGTTTTCCTGGAGGAAGTAGTAATAAAGTTAGTAATGTAGATATGCAATTATTAATTCAATATCTCAACGAGAGCGGATATACTTATTTTGACTGGAATGTCATGAGTGGTGATGCCTCAACCCAGAATTTCAGTGCTGAAATTCTCACACAAAATGTAATGTCTGGAATCAAGAAAAGCCAAACTAGCATTGTGTTATATCATGATGCAGATACGAGAACGGCAACGGTGCAATCATTAACAGACGTTATTAATCAGTTGATTGATATGGGAGCACAAATACTCCCAATTGATGATAATACAAAAAAAATTCAACATATTCGAGCTATTAAAAAATAACGAATATGGAATAAAAATATGGAGGGTATGACATGAGTTTTTTTAAGGAATTTAAAGAAGATTTATCTTTGGCAGTAAATGAACTTGCACCAGGTGGAGAAGTTGATTTGAATCTGGAACCAGTAGCTGATGATTTTGATCAGGAGGTAGCTCCTTTATCAGGAGTAGAATCTGAGTTGGAGAAATTAGATGGAATCTTACAGTCTTATGCTGAGCCTGAAAGAAAAGCACCAGCGTTTGTAGTACCTGAGCTGAAAAAACCATCCTTTATTTCGAATGGAGAGAATTTAGCATCCAAAGAGAGCGTAAATGAAACATCGATTATTACAACCGGAATGATTTTAACTGGTAATCTTGAAACTACAAGCTCCGTTGAAGTTCGTGGAGTAATTAATGGAAATGTTCAATGTGCTGGTAAATTAATTGTTACAGGTTCTATTAATGGCAACTCTAGTTCCAATGAATTTTTTGCAGATGAAGCGAAAATTGAAGGTGAAATTGTTGCTGCAGGAACAGTAAAAGTTGGCGCTGGTTCTGTTGTAATTGGAAATATTAGTGCGACATCTGCTGTAATAGCTGGAGCAGTAAAAGGTGATATTGATGTAAAAGGCCCAGTAGTAGTTGATACTTCGGCTGTTGTAATGGGAAACATCAAATCTCGTTCCGTTCAAATCAACAATGGAGCTGTGATTGAAGGATTCTGTTCACAATGTTACTCCGATATCGATGTACAGGGAATTTTTGGCTAGAAAGAGGTCTATGATGAAACGAATTCTATTAAAACTTAGCGGCGAAGCGCTTGCTGGAGCACAAAAGACTGGTTTTGATGAGTCTGTTGTCGTGCAAGTAGGAAAACAGGTGAAAACCTTAATTGACCAAGGTATCCAAGTTGGAGTTGTAATTGGAGGTGGCAATTTTTGGAGAGGTAGAAGTAGTGAATCAATGAACCGTTCAAAAGCAGATCAGATTGGGATGCTTGCGACTGTGATGAATTGTATCTATACAGGTGAAGTTTTTCGGGGATTGGGATTACAAACAACTATTTTTACACCCTTTTCTTGCGGTGGTTTTGCTAAACTATATGAATTAGATCAAGTTGAAGAATCTTTAAATAACAATCAAGTAGTATTTTTTGCAGGAGGAACGGGTCATCCTTATTTTTCTACAGATACAGCGACCGTTCTACGTGCTGTTGAAATCAATGCTGATATTATCTTGCTTGCAAAGGCTGTGGACGGAGTTTATGATTCGGATCCAAAAACAAATCCAGATGCCAAGCGCTATGATGAGTTATCTATTCAGGAAGTAATTGAACAAAAGTTGGGTGTTGTTGATATGACAGCGTCCATTTTATGTATGGAAAATCATATGCCAATGTACGTATTTTCTTTGGCAGAAGAATCAAGTATTATTAAAGCAGTATCCGGTAATTTTAACGGAACAAAAGTATTTGCATAGAGAGGAATGGTAAAGATGGACGAACGTTTAAAAGTGTTTGAAGAAAAAATGGAAAAATCATTTCAGAATTTAATGGAAGAATTTACTTCTATTCGGGCAGGTCGCGCAAATCCACATATTTTAGATAAACTTCGTGTGGATTACTATGGTTCGCCGGTTCCGATCCAACAGGTTGCAAATGTTTCTATTCCAGAAGCAAGACTAATGCAGATTCAGCCATGGGAAGCTTCGATGGTAAAAGCAATTGAAAAAGCGATTTTAACTTCAGACCTTGGAATTAATCCAACAAATGATGGAAAAATGATTCGCTTAGTATTTCCAGAATTAACAGAAGAAAGAAGAAAAGATCTCGCTAAAGATATTAAGAAGAAAGGTGAAGCTGCAAAAGTGGCTTACCGTAATATCAGAAGAGATGCAAATGATGCAATTAAAAAGCTTGCGAAGACAGATGATCTTTCTGAAGACGAAGTAGCTGAGTTAGAAGAAGTGATTCAAAAAATGACAGATAAATTTGTTGTTCAGGCTGATAAAGCCGTTGAGGAAAAGACAAAAGAAATTTTAACAGTTTAAACAGGAAGGGGTCGGCTGCTTGGCCAACCCCTTTTTGAATCGTTGGAGGGGAATATGAAAAAAATAGAACATATTGCAATTATTTTAGACGGAAATGGACGATGGGCTAAAAGCAAAGGACTTCCACGTACATATGGTCATGCTCAGGGAGCAAAAAATGTAGAGACAATTTGTGCTGCTGTTGATGATTTAGGAATTCCATATCTGACTGTATATGCCTTCTCCACTGAAAATTGGAATCGACCTAAAAGCGAAGTGAAAGAGTTGATGTCGCTTTTAGATAATTATATGAAAAATTGTATTCGTACTGCAAAAAAGAATAACATGAGAGTGAGAGTAATTGGAGATTTGTCGGGGCTTTCACATTTAGAAGTTCAAATAAAAGAATTAGAACAAATTTCAAGTCAGAATACAGGTTTGAATTTTCAAATAGCATTAAATTATGGAGGTCGTGATGAAATCGTCCGTGCGACTAAAAAAATAGCACAAAAGGTAGTAGAAGATGGACTCAAACTAGAAGATATTACGGAAGAACTATTTCGAGACTCGTTAGATACAGCTGGAATACCAGACCCAGATCTGCTCATTCGAACTGGCGGAGATATGCGAATTTCAAATTATCTGCTATGGCAAACTGCCTATACGGAATTTTATTTTACAGATACAGCTTGGCCAGCTTTCGGAAAGAAAGAATTATTAACTGCGATCGAAGAGTATGAGAACAGAGATCGTAGATATGGCAGAATTGAGGAGGATAAATAATTGTTTAAAACAAGATTATTAAGTGGTATTGTTTTACTGCTTGCACTTTTAGGGATGCTTTTATTAGGTGGAGAAGTTTTATTGTTTTCACTTACAGTGATTGCACTGATTGGATTATTTGAGTTCTATCGCATCTTTCAAATTGAAAAAAGTATGATTGGACTGGCGGGTTATTTGATTACTTTATTCTATTTTTTAAATATCGGTTGGAAAGTAATTGAAGATCAGCAACTATTTATCGTTGGATGTTTGGCTTTGTTTTTGACGATATTTGTGCTTGCCTATCCGAAATATAAAGCGAATCAGATTTTTGCTGCAATGTTTGGCATCATCTATGTAGGTGTTATGATTTCAGCAGTTTATCACACTCGTATGTTACCTTTTGGTGTTTATCTGGTATGGCTCATTTTCGTTTGTTCTTGGGGATCAGATACTTGTGCATATTGTGTTGGCGTGTTGTTTGGAAAACATAAACTTGCTCCTGTATTAAGTCCTAAAAAATCAATCGAAGGTGCAATTGGTGGAATTGCAGGAGCAAGTCTGATTGCATTGATTTATGGAATTGTTTTGTGGAAATTAAATTTAATTCAGTTATCCACAATAGGAATTTGGATATTGATTGCTGCAATTGGAAGTGTTTTTTCTCAAATCGG
>JAGOGN010000150.1 GCA_017996675.1 Lachnospiraceae bacterium
CTCCTTTAGGACCTAACGTGGTTCCAACTAATGTTCTGGTCAACGGACCTACGAAAATTAGTAAAATGATGAATGGAATGGAGCGAATCACGTTTACTAATGTACCAATTACAAAGTAAATGAAACGGTTCGGACTTAAGCCATTCTTATTGGTAATCGCTAAAAGGACTCCAATAATTAGTCCTAAAATCCCTGAACATAGGCTTCCCCAAAATGTCATATATACGCTTTCTATCATTCCTTTCCCAATTAATGGAATCCACTCACCTGCCATTGTTCTGTCTCCTTTCGTATCGATTGATAATATCGTATCTGTTTATCCTCGTTTAAATAGCCCTCTTTCATTTCTACCACTCTACTTGCTAACTGATCTACGACTTCTAATTGGTGCGAAATAAAGACGATGGTTACTCCCATTTCCACATTTGCTCTTTTTAAAAGATCGATAACGATTCCAGTCGTTTCAGGATCCAGTGCACTGGTCGCTTCATCACATAAAAGTAATTCTGGATTTCCAACTAATGCTCTTGCGATTGCCACTCGCTGCTTCTGTCCACCTGATAGCGTTTGTGGATAGCTTTTCGCTTTTTGTGAAAGTCCGACCCATTCTAACATTTTCATGGCCTGCTCTTTTGCACTATTTTTACTTGTCCCATGAATTTGCAAAGGGAAACATACATTTTGCAAAATCGTTTTTTGATCAAATAGCTGAAATTGCTGAAAAATCATCCCGATCTTACTACGAAAAAAATTCAATTGTTTTTGTGTACATTGACACAGATCTTCTCCCTGGAAGAAAACTTTTCCGCTACTAACTGGTTCTAATAAATTCATACAGCGAAGTAAGGTACTCTTTCCAGCTCCACTACAGCCTGTAATTCCAACAATTTCTCCTTGATACACATTTAAAAAAGCTTGACGAATCGCCCAGAAGTCTTCCTTCCCAACATATTTTTTTGAAATATGATCAACCTGTAAAACAAGATCTTTACCATTCATTTACCTACCTCTTTTTCCCATAAAAAAAGCAAACCCTACGGTTTGCATCATCACTTCTATCACCATACGGAAAAACAAATATTTCTTCAATTGTCATCAAAATTAGAGTAACACATATAAAATGAGTTACTCTTTTGCATCATCATGGACATGGAAGATTTGATTTTCTTAAAATTATTTAACATTATTTCGCTCTCCTTTCGACTTACTTTCCTCATTCTAATTGTTTTGCTATTCATTGTCAATATATCTGGCTATAGTATTATCCTATTGCAAGAATTGATTTTGCCCAATAAAAAGACAGATCCTGTTAAGACCTGTCTCTTTAAATCACGATATAGGGGATAGAAAGATTTCATGAGAAATCTAGTTCGTAATAATTTGTTCTGTATCTTTATCAAAAATATGAGCCTTTTCCATATCCAAAGCAATCTTGACCTGATCTCCTGCTCTAGAAGTGGTGCGAGGGTTTACCCTTGCTGTAAGCTGCGTTCCTTCAATTTCAAAATAAAGATATACTTCTGCGCCTAGCAGTTCATATACTTTTACATCGGATACTAAAACACTTTGAGGTGAGGACTCAATAAAGATTTCCGAATCATTTACATCTTCTGGTCGAATGCCTAGAATCACCGTTTTATTCCGATAACCGCCACTGCGTAATGCTTCCACCTTCGAAGCTGGAACTGGAATTTCATATTCTGCAAATTTTAAAACCAACTGATCCTGATGTTCCACGCATTCGCATTCAATAAAGTTCATTTGAGGTGAACCAATAAATCCAGCCACAAATAAATTTTGAGGATAATTATATAAATTTTGAGGACTATCTACCTGTTGAATGACACCGTCCTTCATTACTACAATTCTGGTTCCTAATGTCATTGCTTCTGTCTGATCATGAGTAACATATACAATCGTCGCACCCAATCGCTCATGCAGTTTTGAAATTTCCAAACGCATCTGAACTCGTAACTTTGCATCCAGATTAGAAAGTGGTTCATCCATCAAAAAGACTTTTGGATTACGCACAATGGCACGTCCCATGGCAACACGCTGGCGTTGACCACCTGATAGCATTTTCGGTTTGCGATCTAACAAACTTTCTAAATCCAAAATTTTTGCTGCATTTTTTACCTTTTGATCAATTTCATCTTTCTTCGTTTTACGAAGTTTTAAACCAAAAGCCATATTCTCATATACCGTCATATGAGGATATAATGCATAATTCTGAAATACCATCGCAATATCTCTGTCCTTTGGTTCAATATCATTCATCCGGCGTTCGTCAATAAATAAATCTCCCGAAGAAATATCTTCCAATCCTGCGATCATTCTTAAAGTTGTTGATTTTCCACACCCCGATGGGCCAACAAAAATCACAAACTCTTTGTCTTGAATTTCTAAATTAAAATCTTTTACTGCTTCAAAACCGTTTGGATATTTTTTTCCAATATGTTCTAATTTTAAACTAGCCATTATTCTTCCTCCAGTTTATCTTTTTTATTTTGTCATACTTTGTAGTATAACAGATTCTAAAAAGAACTCTAGATGCAGATTGCACATGTATCCTTAGAATACATGTGCAATCTGTTATTTGAATCACTCACTATTTATTTGTCCAAAATAAATTGATCTACCACTTTTTCTAACTGAGCCACACATTCCATACTTTCTTCAACCAGATCGCTAGTTTCACTGGTTTTCGTAACCATATCTGTGGTTTTCGCTGCAATATCCGTTACGCCCATTGTCGATTCGCCAACCGTATCATTAATTCCAGATACTGACTGAGAAATTAAATGAATGGCATCCGTTAATTTAATAATGGAAGTATAAATTTCATTCATACTTGCTTTAAATTCAATTGCATCCTGACTGTACTGTTCGCTGACTTGCGAGAATTTACCATAATCAACCAAAACAGTTTCCTCAAGAAATCCTGTGGTATCTTTTAAGCAATCCGTCATATTGACTACTGCTTTCGTTACTTCACCAACGATCGTATTAATGTCAGCAACCGCTTTTGAGGTTTCATTCGCAAGATTTCCAATTTCTGTAGCTACTACCGCAAATCCTCGTCCTGCTTCACCTGCTCTTGCAGCTTCAATACTTGCATTTAACGCAAGCAGTCCCGTTTGAGAAGAAATCGACATAATAGAATCTGTCAGTTCATTAATTTTATCAACCGCTTTTGACTCTTCTACTGCCTGATCTGCTTTCACTTTTACTGATTCATAAAGACTACGAGTACGTTTTCCTGCTTCCTGTGTTGTTACTTTCAATAGATTTGCACGCTCTAATACTTCTCTGGAAAGTTCTTCTCCTTTTGTTGAACGTTCGCCAATTTCAGTTGCTCCTTCTTCCATGGAACCAATGTTTCCATAAATGGTTTCCGTGGTTGCAGCAGTTTCTTCCATTCCTGCAGCTAATTCTTCCGAAGTAGCTGAATTGTCCATACACATACTATTTACAACATGGGTAACGTTTTCCAGACTTTTTACATTATTCGCAATTTTTCCACTGGCAGAACTAATATCCATTACCATATCTCTTAAATTGATTCTCATTTTGGCAACAGCCCTTGCCATCGCACCCGTTTCATCTTTTCTCTTTTGCAGTTTTACTCCATCTGAATTCATGCGATAATCAAAATTAGCTGTTGCAATAATAATTTCAGTAAGAACCTTCAAAGATTTTGTAATAATCGTACTTACAAATAAACCGATCGCTCCACATACCAGAACCATTCCAATTCCTACTATTAATGCAATACGTAATACCTGATCAATTGGAGCCATAATTTCAGCTTCATCTGCAGAAATAACTAAAATCTGATCATTGTCCGTAATTGCGTAGCTGGCATATTTTTTTACTCCATTAAAATCATAGGTCACTACATTATCCGCTGGACGATTATCATCTTTTAATTCTTTTACCAAACCGGTAACAACCGTGTTTTCTACTGGCTGACCAATCTTTTCTGCCAATGGATGATAGAGCATCGTTCCATCTGAATCTACCAGGTAAGCATAAGAAGAGGAAGCACTTTCAATCTTCACAGTGGAAAGTATTTCTTCGTAATCCGACAACTCTCCTTCTTTTCCATCTAAACTTGCATCTAGAATGGTCTTTTGAGAAGATGCAGCATTTAACATATAGGATTTGGTTGATTCTTCTAACGCCTTCTTGGCGTTTGGAACGATAGTCAGTAAACACACTACTACTGCTAATACAACGGAAAATACAACTAATGAAATAACCTTTGCATTAATGGAATTGAGTCTTCCTACTGTTCCTTCATTGACATCTTTAACTTTCTGTTCTCTTTCTTTCATATAAATCTTGCTCGCACAAATACCCACCTAAATCCTTCATCTGTCATTAGCCGTGCTTCTTCTTCAACCAGCTCCTGGTGAACCGCAGCCATACGAATCTTTTCTTC
>JAGOGN010000151.1 GCA_017996675.1 Lachnospiraceae bacterium
CAGTTAATGGATCAAGTTTTTTTGATGTGTAGAAATTTGGACTTCATTTCTGTATAAAATAACGAACCATCCATGGGTGAAAAACAATTGTATCGGCTTTACGAACAAATGGCGGTGGAAAATGTTTATATCGCAGGTATATTTAAATGTATATAGCAAGGTATATGATATTGGAACTTCCCTATAAAAACAATAACTGTTATAATTCATTTGGTACAAAATTGATAAAAAAATAACAAGTTATTAAAGGGATATTATGAAGGGGGACATTTATGTTAGACAGCAGTTTTTACGCAAAAACCGATGAGATTATTGCTGCTCATACCTGTGAGGAAAGATCCTTAATTCCAATCATTCAGGACATTCAAAGTGCATTTCGCTATTTGCCACCTGAGCTTTTAGGTTATGTGGCAGGAAAAATTGGAATTACAGAGACGAAAGCTTTTAGTGTTGCAAGTTTTTATGAGAATTTTTCTTTTGAAGCAAAAGGAAAATATATTATAAAAGTTTGTGATGGAACAGCTTGCCACGTAAGAAAATCTGGACCAATTATGGATGCGTTTTATAAAACACTTGGATTAAGTCCAAAAAAACATACAACAGATGATATGCTTTTTACAGTTGAAACAGTATCTTGTCTAGGCGCATGTGGTCTGGCACCAGCAATTACAATTAATGATCAGGTCTATGGTAAATTGACTCCGGATAGAGTAAAAGAATTAATAGCGGAATTGAGGAGGGAAGCACATGAAGCTGAATAATCGCGCAGAACTCAATGAATATCGTGTAAAATGCGAAGAAGGATATTCAAATGAAAAATGTCGAATCCTCATTTGTGGAGGTACTGGCTGTTTAGCTGGAGGAGCTGGTGAATTATACGAAAAATTCAGCGAACTCGTTGCTGGAAATCCAAACGTTGATGTAGAAATCGGCGACGGAATCGCTGCCGTTAAGAAAAGTGGATGTCACGGATTTTGTGAAATGGGTCCATTGGTTCGAATCGAGCCCTATAATTATTTATATTTAAAGGTTCAATTAGAAGATTGTGAAGAAATTTATCATGAAACAGTTTTAAAAGGTCGCAAGATCGATCGTTTGCTTTATCAAATGGATGGAGTGTTGTATCCTTCTCAGGAAGAAATTCCATTTTATGCAAAACAGACACGTCTTGTTTTAAAGAACTGTGGACATATTGATGCTGAACATATTAAAGATGCTGTTGCTGTAGGCGCTTATAAGGCAATCGAAAAAGCGTTATTTGAAACTACTCCAGAACATATTATTCAGATGATTACCGAATCTGGTTTACGTGGACGTGGAGGCGCAGGATTCCCAGCTGGAAAGAAATGGTCACAGGTTTCCAGACAAAAAGAAAAAATTCGTTATGTTGTTTGTAACGGAGATGAAGGAGATCCAGGTGCGTTCATGGATCGAAGCATCATGGAAGGCGATCCTCATCGTATGATCGAGGGAATGATGATTGCAGCTTATGCAGTTGGAGCTCAAGAAGGCTATATTTATGTTCGTGCAGAGTATCCATTAGCAATCCGTAGATTGCAGATCGCAATTGCACAGGCAGAAGAAATGGGTCTTTTAGGGGATCATATTCTTGGAACCGATTTTAGTTTTTCGTTAAGAATCAACAGAGGAGCAGGCGCATTTGTATGTGGAGAAGGTAGTGCTCTTACCGCATCAATTGAAGGAAAACGTGGTATGCCAAGAGTAAAACCACCTCGTACTGTGGAACAGGGATTATTTGAAAAACCAACCGTATTGAACAATGTAGAAACGTATGCAAACGTTTCCATGATCGTTTCGAATGGTTCTGATTGGTATCGTGGAATTGGTACAGACACTTCTCCTGGAACAAAAGCATTTGCATTGACAGGAAATGTTTATAATACAGGTTTAATTGAAGTACCAATGGGTATTACTCTTCGCGAAGTTATTTATGATATTGGTGGAGGAATACCAAACGACAAGAAATTCAAAGCGGTTCAAATTGGTGGACCAAGTGGTGGATGTCTGGTTGAGAGTCAGTTAGACAGTAAAATGGATTTTGATTCCTTAACAAAAATCGGAGCAATGATTGGTTCTGGTGGATTGGTAGTTATGGATGAAGATACCTGTATGGTTGAAGTTGCTCGATTCTTTATGAACTTTACACAAAGAGAAAGCTGTGGAAAATGTGTACCTTGTAGAGAGGGCACAACCAGAATGCTTGAAATTTTGGAAAGAATTGTAAATGGTAAGGGAAAAGCTGGAGATATTGAACAGCTCGAAGAACTTGCAGACATGATTGAAAACACCGCTTTATGTGGATTAGGAAAATCAGCTCCGAAGCCTGTTATTAGTACCATACGTGCATTTAGAAATGAATACGAAGAGCACATTAATGAGAAGAAATGTTCTGCTCATGTATGTCAGGCAATGCGTAAATATAAAATTAATGCAGAGGCATGTAAGGGATGTAGTAAGTGTGCAAAGAACTGTCCAGTAGATGCAATTACTGGCGTAATCAAACAGCCATTTGTTATAAACTTTGACAAATGTATCAAATGTGGAGCTTGTATTGATAATTGTGCATTTGGTGCAATTTATGTGGAAGACTAGGGGGTAAAAACAGATGGGATATATGACAATAAACGGACGTCAGGTTGAGTTTTCAAATGAAAAAAATGTACTGACCGTCATTCGGAACGCCGGAATTGAGTTACCTACTTTATGTTATCATTCTGAATTATCAATTTATGGTGCTTGTCGTCTGTGTACGGTAGAAGATGAACGCGGAAGAACATTTGCATCCTGTTCCGAAATACCAAGAGACGGAATGATTATTTATACACATACTCGTAAATTAATGAAATATAGAAAAATGATCATCGAAATGCTTTTGGCTTCTCATGATCGTGATTGTACTACCTGCATTAAAACTGGAACTTGTCAGTTACAGGAATTAGCATCCATGGTTGGAGTTCAGGAAGTTCGTTTTGAGTACAATAAAGAAAAACATCCAATCGATCGTTCTTCACATGCGATTATTCGTGATCCAAATAAATGTATTTTATGTGGTGACTGTGTAAGAATGTGCGATAGTATTCAGAATGTCAATGCTATTGATTTTGCATATCGTGGTACAGATGCAATTGTAACTCCTGCATTTAATAGACCAATTGGTGAGTCAGATTGTGTAAACTGTGGACAGTGCCGTGTGGTTTGTCCTACTGGTGCAATTAGTATTAAAACAAATATTGACTTGGTTTGGGATGCAATTGCGGATAAAGATACAAAAGTAGTAGCTCAGATTGCTCCAGCAGTTCGTGTAGCTGTAGGAGATCAGTTTGGTCTTCCAAAGGGAAGCAATGTCATGGGTAAAATCGTTGCAATGCTTCACAAAATCGGTGTGGATGAAGTATATGATACAACATATGGCGCAGATTTAACTGTAATTGAAGAGTCAAAAGAATTTTTGAATCGTATTGCAGAAAATAAGAAACTTCCACTATTCACATCCTGTTGTCCAGGTTGGGTGAAATACTGTGAAAACAGACATCCAGATTTAGTAGAAAATGTTTCTACCTGCAGATCTCCACAACAGATGTTTGGAGCAGTTTTAAGAGAACATTTTAAAAATCCTGAAAACAGTGGTGGAAAGAAGATCGTATCAATTTCGATTATGCCATGTACTGCTAAAAAAGAAGAAATTCAGAGAAAAGAGTCCATTACAAACGGAAAACAGGATGTAGATTATGTAATTACAACTACAGAATTAGTAACCATGATTAAACGTTCTGGAATTCATTTTGATGAGTTGGACTTAGAATCTTGTGATATGCCTTTTGGAATCGGATCTGGAGCAGGTGTGATTTTTGGTGTTACAGGTGGAGTAACCGAAGCAGTATTGCGTAGATTGGCAAATGGTAATTCCAGAGCAGATATGGAATTTATCAAAACCAGTGGCGTACGTGGACTGGAAGGAACCAAAGAATTATCCATTAATTATAACGGCAGAACCATTCAGGCAGCTGTTGTTAGTGGACTTGGAAATGCTGAAAAATTACTTCAAAAGATTGAAAGTGGTGAAGCACATTATGATTTCGTAGAAGTCATGGCTTGCCCTGGAGGTTGTATCATGGGTGGAGGACAGCCTGTTGAAGCGGATTCTAATAAAGAAGTTCGTGCAAAAGGACTGTATGATATCGATGTAAATACTCAAATCAAAAAATCAACTGAAAATCCATTGATCACACAATTGTATGATGGAATACTCAAAGGAAAAGAACATCACTTGTTACATAGAAATATGGAATAAATTGTGAAGGGGGCGTGAATACGCCCCTTTTTTCTTGCTAAAAACAGGGATATTTAGTAAAATTAAAAGATAGGCAGGTGAGAGTAGATGGTGATTAGGCGTGTATCCGTATTTTCGAAAG
>JAGOGN010000152.1 GCA_017996675.1 Lachnospiraceae bacterium
GAAAGCGAATGTATTGATTTACCGGTTTCATTAAAAGAAGAATTAGACTTATGCCATATTCCTGTATTATATCCTCAAAATAATATTTCTCCAAAAATAAAATCAATTGCCATTACAAAAGACGACTTTTTTACTCACTCAAATACACTAGTACCACTTATTGCCAATCAAATATTTCAAGAATTCATATAAAAAAGCATTGCAAGATAAAATCAAATTCGATTGTATCTGCAATGCTTTTATTTTTAGGATTCTTTTGTAAAGAAAAATGATTTACTTCGATTGTACTTCAACTCTTTATAGTTAATAATCTGTTCTGTACTACCAATGAATAAAACTCCATCATTTACCAATGCTCGATTAAAATTAATATAAATTTCTTCTTTCGCGTCTTCTGTAAAGTAGATCAATACATTTCGACACACAATCATATGGCAACCACTTGGATAAGGGTCTTTTAATAAATTGTGTTCTTTAAATTCTACTCTGGATTTAATCTCATCTGAAATTTGAAAAGAAGTTCCAATTTGAGTAAAAAATTGCTTTTTAAATTCAGGTGGAACCGCAGCAATACTTTTCGCAGAATACAAACCAGTCTTTGCCTTGGCAATTACTTCTTTATCAATATCAGTCGCAATAATTTTAATTTTGTTCAAAGGAAGATGTTTACTTAGCGCCATAACGAGCGAATAAGGTTCATCTCCAGTGGAGCAAGCTGAGCTCCAGATCTTCAAGTTTGGTCCAAATTTAGAAATTAAACTTGGAAATACTTCCTGATCTAAAATCTTCCACTGCTCTGGATTACGATAGAACTCAGAAACATTGATGGTAAGGAAATTAACGAATTGTTCGAATTTTTCTTTTTCAGCTTTTAAAAGTTTAACATAATCGTCATAAGAATGAATATCATTCTTTCCAATCAAGGTATCAATACGACGTTTCATTTGTTTTTCTTTGTAAGCATTTAAATCAATATTGGTTAATGAAAAAACATCCTGTTTAAACTTTTCATACCCAAGCATAGGAAAATCCTCCTAATTAGTTGATTTACTCTTTGTCTAAGCTAGCGCCAACTTCTTCAATATTAACATCAGCAATATCTTCGTCATCAGCCTGATCTTCATCAGTTTCATACATTGCTTTAATACTTAAACTGATTTTCTTGTCGTTTTCGTTGAAGTCTACAATCTTAGCTTCTACTTCCTGTCCAATGGATAAAACATCAGAAGGTTTTTCAACATGTTCTTTTGAAATCTGAGAAACATGTAATAAAGCATCTACACCTTTTGCTAATTCAACAAATGCACCAAATTCAGTCATTCTTGCAACAACACCAGTAACGATTGTTCCAACTGCGAAGCGTTCTTGTGCATTCATCCAAGGATTTTCATCATCAAATTTCATGCTTAATGCAATCTTTGTATCATTAATTTCTTTAATGAATACTTTAACAGTTTCGCCAATTTTAAATACTTTTTTAGGGTTTTCTACACGACCCCAAGACATTTCAGAAATATGTAACAGACCATCTGCTCCACCTAGATCGATGAAAGCACCAAAATCAGTAACGTTCTTTACAACGCCTTCAATTACGTCGCCAGTATGAATACGTGCGAATAATTCTTTTTGCATAACAGCTTTCTTAGCCATTAATAACTGCTTACGATCACCAATGATGCGTCTTCTTTTTGGATTAAATTCTGTTACAACAAAATCGATTTCTACTCCAGCATATTTGGTTAGATCTTTTTCATAAGAATCAGATACTAAGCTAGCTGGGATAAAGATTCTGGATTCATCTACGATTACACATAAACCACCAGATAAAACTTCTGCTACTTTTGCAGTTAATACTTCTTTGTTATCAAAAGCTTCTTCAATACGTTTGCTTCCTTTTTCAGCTGCAAGACGTTTATAAGTGAGAATGACCTGACCTTCACCATCATTTACTTTTAAAACCTTTGCTTCCATCGTATCACCGACTTGAACGAGTGTAGTAAGGTCGACATTGGATTCATTTGTATATTCATTACGAGTAATAATTCCATCTGATTTATAGCCAATATTTAAAATAATTTCATCTGGCTTAACACCAATAACTGTACCCTCGACAACCTCCCCGTTTCTTATTGTTTTCAATGATTCTTCCAGCATTTGTTCAAAACTCATTTCTGACATTTTTTTGAACCTCCTCAATAATTTTATTTGGGGTTGAAGCCCCTGCGGTAATACCTACCGAGTGATATGACCGAATCTGATTTAGATCCAAGTCGTCAATAGTTTGTATATAGTAAGTATTTTCACATTCCATTTTACATATTTCAAATAGCTTCTGCGTATTAGAACTAGCTTTACCGCCAATCACAATCATGGCATCATTTTGAGCTGAAAGCGTTTTCGCTTCAGCCTGTCTAGTAGAAGTTGCGTTGCAGATGGTATTTAAAACAATTATATCATACCCTTTTTTGCGTATTTTTTCAACTAATTCTTTAAATTTTAATGCATTCGTTGTTGTTTGCGCAACAATGCAATATTTATCGTCCATTTTTCCTTGGAAAAACTCCACATCTTTAAGATCACAAATGACGTGAATCTGACCCTTTTGGCCCCATCCAACGATCCCTTTGACTTCTGGATGGTTTGGATCTCCAATTACGATAATTTGTTCATTTAACTTGGAATGTTCTTCCACAATTGCATGAATTTTTTTGACAAAAGGACAGGTCATATCAATAATTTCAAGTGGAAGTTCGGATAGTTTTTGAAATAAATCTTTTCCAATACCATGAGAACGAATTACAAGAGTACCCTTTGTAAGGGAAACTAATTCTTCTTCCTCATGAATAACCACGACTCCTTTTTGAGTTAAATCTCGAATGACTTCTTCGTTGTGGATTAAGGGACCATAGGTATAAATTGGCGAAACACCTGACTCGATTAGCAAGTTTACACGATCCATTGCACGATTTACACCAAAACAAAAGCCAGCACTGTCTGCTGTTGTTAAGCGCATAGTATCACATCCTTATATAATTTCATGAAACAATCAATGACTTCTTCAATGTTCATTTCAGAGCTATCTACTAAAACGGCATCCTCTGCCTGCTTTAATGGAGCGGTCGCACGATTCATATCTCTAAAGTCACGATCCACAATTTCATTGTATATTTTATCATAATCGGCCTGTTCCATTTTTGATTTTAATTCTTCAAAACGTCTTTGTGCACGACATTCCACACTTGCAGTTAAATAAATTTTTAACTGAGCATTTGGTAAAACACAGGTTCCAATATCTCTACCATCCATAATGACATCATTTTCGCTTGCAATTCTCTTTTGCATATCCAGCAAATGCTGTCTTACACATGGATAGGAACTAACAATCGAAGCTGCATTTCCGACTTCTTCTGTTCGAATAAAACTTGTAATATCTTCCTCATTACAAATTACATGTTGAATTCCATCTTCATATTGAATTCGTAATTCAATATTCTTACAGTATTCACAAATCAAACTTTGATTCGTAACATCCAACTGATTCTTCAAAAAATAGTAAGCGATTCCACGATACATGGCACCTGTATCAACATAAATAAAATGTAAGCGTTTGGCAAATTCTTTAGCAAGTGTACTTTTTCCGGCCCCAGCAGGACCATCAATCGCAATATTAATACTCATTTTGTTCACACATACTAATTCCTGCAAGATAACCAGTCGACCATGCAATCTGAAGATTAAAGCCACCCGTTACAGCATCTAGATCGATGACCTCTCCTGCAAAAAAAAGTCCTTTCACTAATTTTGATTCTAGCGTGGAGGGATGAATCTCTTTTACAGATACGCCTCCCTTGGTAATGACGGCTTCATTATATCCACGAAGTCCGCTTATTGTCATAGGCAAAGCTTTCATCAGGTGAACAAAACCTTCCCGTTCACTTTTGGTGATTTCATTCACCTTTTTATCTGGATCAATCCCTGATAACTGAATGATTTCAGGTATCATTTTATTTAGGAAAAAAGAAGAAATTGCATTTTTAAATTGCTTATTCTGCTGATATTCAAATTCACGAATCACACGTTTCTCTAATTGTTCAAAGCTAAGAGCTGGTTTTAAATCAATTTCTGCCTTTAAAGAACCTCTCATGAGCAAGGCATTCGCTCTACTACTAGCTCTTAAAATCAGTGGACCACTTACACCGAAATGCGTAAATAAAAGTTCACCAAAATCGTCAAAAACAACTTTATTTTGATCAAGCAGTCGAAATCCAACATTCTTTAACGAAATGCCCTGCCATTGTTTTACATAATCTTCTGCTACATTACATGGAACAAGAGATGGCGTTAAAGGGGTGACCGTATGTGCATTTTTCTTGGCAAACTGATACCCGTCACCGGTTGAACCAGTTGTTGGATA
>JAGOGN010000153.1 GCA_017996675.1 Lachnospiraceae bacterium
TATTATGAAGAAAATTTTTGCATTAATGGGTGTTATGGCAATTTCCCTAGGATATGCACAGTCATTTGGAGTGAAAGGAGGCGTGAATGTTGCGACTATCAGCAAAGAAAAAGCTTGGGACGATACCAATGCCCGAATAGGGTATTACGCAGGGTTATATATGCACGCACCAGTTAATAGTGTTTTCAGCATTCAGCCGGAAATTCTTTACAATAGTGTTGGTGTAAAATATGAGAATGGGAAAGCGTCGCATACTTTGGGATTGGATTATTTGTCGGTTCCTATTATGTTTCAGTTTGAGCCTATTCCAAAATTGTTTGTAGAAGCTGGTCCACAATTTTCATTTCTGGTAGGTAATAGTGATCGTAATAAAACGGACGATGTTGTTACGATAAAAAAATACAGAAACAATTCCAACTACAACAGTTTTGATTTAAGTGGAGGCGTAGGATTGGGTTTTAGATTTAATAATATGACCATTGGCGCAAGATATGTTGTTGGTTTTACAGACATCAAGAAATCTGGATCTACCACTTGGAGCAATGATGATAAACAGCTTCGAAACAATACTTTACAGGTAGGTTTGCAGTACGGATTTTAAAATCAGAAATTATTCAAAAATAAAAAGACCAACTATTCAGTTGGTCTTTTTTATCAATTTTATTGTTG
The DNA here is from genome assembly GCA_017996675.1 of Lachnospiraceae bacterium. Next base: position 670 of record JAGOGN010000153.1, read on the forward strand.
AATTAATTATTTAACAATAAGATTTTTACTGGTTGTTTCTCCGTTGTTTGAGATTACAATTCTGTAAGTTCCAGTTTTCAAGCTAGAGATGTTCACTTGCGTTTTCTCATTTGGAAGCGATCCTGTAGAAATTAATTTCCCGGAAAGATCCAAAATCTGATAAGTTGCATCTTTTGCCGCTTTGCTAAGAGAAATATTAACTTCACCTTTTGCAGGGTTTGGATAGATTGCAAAACCTTTGTTGAAAGCAGCTTCGTTTACAGCAAGAACTTCTTTGATGCTAAATCTAGAAGAATTGACGGCTAAATAAATATTATTTACCGCTTTGATCATAATCCTTGCATTAGTGTTGGTTGCATTTGGAAGAACTACACTTGCAGATCCATTGTTAGGAAACTCTCCCAAAACAGTTGGGAAGGTAAGTCCTCCATCTGCAGATAATAAAATCTGAACATTGGCTGTGTTGATAGGAGCAGCATTTGTCCCGGCAACATCCCAAGTGATGGTTGTAGCTTCTCCACCATTGTATTCTACGTTAGCTGTATGAGATGTAGCTTTGAAAGGTCCAGTGTTAGCAACAGTTACTCTCATCATATCTCTTGCAGACTGGTTTCCTGTTGCTTTATTGTCATTTACCAATAATGAGAAGTTCAATACTCTAGCTACATTTGGAATTACTTCCCATCTAGGAGCTAAATTATTTGCGACAATTGCAAGCAATCTTGGGAAATATCTTTCTGGAGTAACTGTCGGAAAATAAGATCTAAAAACAGGACCTGCTGTTGCAGTCGCTACAGGAGGTTGTACATTATTAGTTGTATCAGTTTGCTCCCAAAGATAAGTAAGGCTGTCACCATCTGGATCTGTACCAGTACCCGTAAGTACAAAAGCAGTTCCAAAAGGAATTGTATAGTCAGAACCTGCATCAGCAGTTGGTACAGAATTGTTGTTAGGTGTTTTAACAGAACAATCAGAAGCACCGCTGATGAAATTGTACATTTCGTTTATGCTAACAGAATGAAAATAAGCATCACTTCTATTTTGAACATTGTTGGGACAAATACCAGCATAAGCCATTATTGTGCTACCACTTCCCGGCTCTACAGCTGTACCGTTGTTTTCATTTCCACCACAGCTTCTAAAGGTATGGTTTCCGCCAAATTGGTGGCCAATTTCGTGTGCAACATAATCAATATTAAAAGGATCATTGATAGGAGAATTTGTTCCAGTTGTACCTCTAGCTTTAAATCCTGCCAAGCAAGGAGACCGTAATTGTGCAACACCACCTGATGCCGTACTGAAAACGTGTCCGATGTCATAATTAGCAGTTCCGATCAAATTATCACATACAGTTTGATTTTGATTTAGAATTGGATATGTTGGGGCAGGATTCTCATTGTTAAAATTATCACTTGTAATGAAGATAACCTTGTCATTATCTGGAACGATAACCATTGTAACAGATAGCGACTTTTCATACACACCATTTACTCTTGTCATTGAAGCGTTCATGGCTGCTAAAACTGCCGCTTTTTTCTCTTGTTCAGTATGAGTTTCGTTTAGATTGGCTCTGTCAGTGTGGAACTTTGCATATTCTATAGTACAAGCCAATGCTAATCTGTAAGTTCTAAGTGAACCATCTCTTACAATGGGCGCCTTAGATGCAATCTCTGAGTGAGCAACAGAAGTTGGAATATCATCACCTTGGTATCCGCAATTGAATTTTTCAGGATGCGCAGGTAAATTTTCTCTTTTATAAACAATAAAAGTAGAAGCGTCATTTGTATAAGTATCCAGATAACTCACTTCCGAATTATCAAAGTACATTATATTGATCCCATCAAAAGGAGAAGTACTGAATCTAATTGTATTTCCAGAATTTCCTTTTTGGTAGCCTACATAAGAATTGATTCCTGGATATTTCGCTGCTAATTCTTTAGACAGTGTTGGCGCATCTTTCACAATGTAATCCACCAATTTACCATCCGCAGTAGGGAATTTCAATACAAGGCTTTCATCCTGCGATTCTCTGCTTGGTGCTTTTGCTAATTCAGCTTTTAATCCTTGCACATTCAGATTATAAAGTTTGTAATCTGTAGGTGTCGTTGTTCTTTCTTTCAGAGCTTTTTTTCCAAATGTGTTTACATTTTGGACCTGATTCCAAAAGTTTTTTTGAGCGCTTAACATCATAGAAGCCATAATGCCAGTAGCCGTTAATAATTGTTTTACCATAATTAATTTATACTATTTTCAATTTTCTTTTCAACCAAATTTCAAAATAATTTGAATTTTACATTAATCGTAAATTTTTACTGAATAAATATCAAATCATCAAATTGTTATTCATAAGAATAAAAATCAGTCGTTAAAAGTAAAAAAAAACAACCAAATATTTGCATTTGGTTGTCATTTTAACATTTTAAAATTAATTTTATTCCGATATTTCAACTTTTGTTCCCTGCGTATGCGCATTCATTTGTGGTGCGTAATAATTCTGCAAAGTTGTAATGCCATTGGAGAATTTTCCACTTGCATTCGCAACATAATCATATTCGAAAACATATTTTCCTTTCGGCATATATTCGATGTAGAAGTTCGTGGAAGCATCTTTTGTGGATTGATAGTATCCTAGATTATTTTTCCATTCATAACCGGAAATGACATCCAAAGGTTCAAAACCTGCCGCTCTCATATCTTTCAGGTGAATGAATTCCATATTTCTGTCGGTGTTCAGAATCATTCTTACCGTCACTTTATCGCCAACCTTCAAAGGAGAATTTTCATTAATTTTTATTAATTCTTCGCCGTTTTCGGTCTTGATTTTTTTGTACAATTCTTTGGTGATGGAAATATAACTTTCCGAAGATTTTATTTTATCCAAATCCTCATAATATTGCCAGAACAAGCCACCTTGCACAATTCCCGGACTGTCTTTTTTAATGGAAACCGTTGCTAGATTTTTATCCAAATTATCAGAGGTAACCGCCTGTTTCACATAACCCGTTGCTTGCGTTTGAGGATTCAAAGCTTTTCCGCCCCAAGTAATTTCAGCTTTGTCAGATTCCGCAGAAGTCCAGGATTTCCCTGAATTAAGAATTGTGAAAACCACTTCCGCAGTTCCACGCGAACTTCCCCAAGAATTCACTTCTTTTTGGGTCACAAGCCAGATTTTCATTTCCTCAATGAAAGTTTCATCAGTCGGAGTCAATTTATTAAACGCTTCCAAAGCACCGGCGTGATTCACAGTTTTGGAAGAATACCAACCCCAATCGTTCAGATTCTGTTTCCAATAAACGCCTTGCGTTTCCGTATCTGTGGAAGTTTCTTTAAGATAAGTCATCAATTTTTTCGAAACATCTTTCAGTCCATAATTATTGAACAACAAAGCCGAACGATGCAATCCAAAGAAAGTGAAATCAGTAATTTTTGCTGTTTTCGCTTTTATTGTTACCAAAGATTTTAGTGTCGCGCCTTTATTTTTTAAAGGATATTCTTTTTCCCAATAATTCCGGGTGTCGAGATAATCGATGACGAAGTTGTTCCAAACATTGTCTTTATCCGTTTTCCAATATTTGTTCACTTCATTATCAACATAAGAAACCAGTTTTTTCACCATTTCTTTTTGTTCAGAACTTTGATAATCCGCCACATTTCCTTTCAGCCAATCATTGATTCTTCCTAGGTTTTTCAGAATATACAACGAGTTATAATACGAAC
>JAGOGN010000154.1 GCA_017996675.1 Lachnospiraceae bacterium
GGGGGCTTTGCACTATTTAAAAAATGGGCAAGACAGTGACTTAAAGAAACTGCAAGATGACCGAATGAACAGTATCGCTGAACGATCGCAAGTCCGTTCACACTTTGAACTGGATAAAAATAATCGATATTGTACAGAATGTCTTTTAGAAGGTAATGCTATTGAACTTGAGGAAATAAAATCGAAACTAAAACAACTGGGAGATTCTATTGTGGTTGCAGGCAGTCGGACCAAATGTAGGATTCACCTACATACCAATGAACCCGCAGAGGTTTTTGACTTTTTATCCCGTTGTGGATCAATGATTTACCAAAAAGTGGATGATATGTATCATCAAGAATCCATCATCCATCAACGAAAATATCCGATTGCATTGGTAACAGATAGCATCGCCGACCTTCCACAGGCACTGATTGATGAGCATCAGATACAGATCGTTCATCTGGATATTCTGTATAAAGGAATGAACTATTTTGATAAACTAACCATTCAACCATCAAGACTACTGGAAATGGTTTCAACCGAAAACGAACTGCCAACATTTTCTCAAGCAAATCCTATGCAAGTGGAGAACCTTTTGGATTATTTATCTACCTACTACGATTCCATTATTATCATTACCGTTTCCAAAGAATTAAGTGGAACTTACAATAGTTTTCATAATGCTACTAAGAACTTTAAAAATAAAGATTTTCAGATTAGTGTGATCAATTCCAAGATGAACTCCGGTGCACAGGGCTTGCTAGTTAAAAAATGTACGGAGTACCTAAAAGCCGGTCTGCCACACCATGAAATCGTCCAAAAAGTCGAAGCTGTCATAGCATCTGGAAAGATTCTTGTGCAGGTACACAATCTGGATTATCGTAGGTCCTTCTCTCATGACTTTCTTTTTAGTTTTTGTGTCTGGGGTAAGGCTTCTCGAAAAAAATACAAAGATAATCAAGCGTACAAAAACTATAAGCTTCGAACAAGCGCCTTTATACTATGGTTTCCAAAAAAAAGTAAAAATGGAGGGTTATAAAAATGGGAATGTTGAAAACTTATTTCATCGCTTTAATCGTATTTTTTTTAATTGATCTTTATCGCCGGACTTGTCTTTTTCGTTATTAATCCTGCTATGGAAAAAAATAGTTGGGTATTCGCTTTACTTGTTGGAATGTTATTTGGATTTATTACTTATTCCACCTATGATTTAACAAATCTCGCTACGCTAAAGGATTGGCCTCTTAAGATTACCATTATCGATCTGATATGGGGTAGCTCACTTGGCGGTTTAGTATCTACTGTGACTTTTTTCATTGCAAAGAGATTCTAATCTATTGCCAAATCTATCCTAGTCCTGAAATTAAATTTGACTTTTACGCTCCAATAATCAAAGCCATATATCCCCATTCCCAGATTAAGTGTTCAAAGCTTTTATTCAGAAATTCGTAGATATCCTCTTGGTCATATCCCATCATTCGCGATACCACAACCATATAATCACGAACTACCGTATAAGACAGTTCTTCTTGCCCATCAATCAACCAGCTTAGAAAGATTGCATGCTTCATTACCGTATATTCCATAGCAATCCACTGAGTCATAACGACCATACTTTCCAAATCCGATTCTGGCATCAGGCTATTTGAAAAAATTTCTACAACCAGGTAATTGCGAAATAGCTTTTCATAAGCAGAAAACTGCTTTTCAAATTTCTGTAATTGTACGATCATTTTATTTTGATCATAGTCTCCTGATAAGTTTTCCGCCCTCACAGCTATTGGTTCCAGATAGCTGGTATATAGCTCTTGCTTTCGGTAGTTTTCAGCCATGTCCAAAAAAAGTTCATTGTTTTCCTCAAACGTATCTAATCTTTGAAACTGCATGTTGTCTATCGCATCCGATAATTCTTTTAAAGTAGCTTCGTCCTTATATTCGCCTATTCCTTTTAGGATTCCTTTTTGATGAATGTCCAGAAGAATATAAAAAATCATCATCAAACTCTTTGAAATAGAAAACTGCTGATCTTGCATCATGGTAATCATCATCGTTCGAATCTGAAATAACATGTCTTCATCCAACTCATTCAAATTCTTCGTAAAACAAATTTTATCCTGCTGATTCATAAAATCTACCACTTCCGGGCAACAGGTCACCAACGAATATTCTTTTCGGTCTTCAAACTCATGGATCTGTCTTGGAAATAACACACAGGTCTCAGACAACACTTCATCCCCAAAACTTAATACCAACTTGCAAAGTTTCTTTTCATTTAAGAAAGGACAACGCTTGTGTTCATTCAAGGCAATGACGCGTGTTCCATCTTTTTGTTTGATATATTGATCTAAAGAATTATTTTTCTCCTTTGTTAAGCTTAAATGATTCCATTTTTTATACGTATCATCATCTACTGTAATCTTCCACTCCTGACAACAAGTAAACGAACATTTGTCGGCAATGCAGGTAAATGTGTCATAGTAGTCCGGTTTAATTTCTTTCTTCATAGTCATCTCCGCTTCATTTTTTTTATATCATATGCTTTTATTGAACTGCCGATAGCAACAAATCAAACAGTTCTCCTGGCATCTTAACCTCTATCCATCCCAGATGCTCGTATCCTACATAACCGCCTTCCATTAACCTTAACTCAACGCAAGTACCATCCTTCATTTTCAAATATAGATGTCCCTGTGTTTCACATTCGTAAAAGTCAGGACGATCTTTATAATTAATCCATTCAAATGAACTATTATAGAGTTCGTCAAGAAAACTTCCAAATTGCTCCATATTTACCGATGTAAGTGGCTTATAATTTGATGGATTTCACTCATTCCAATCATAATGTGTTAGGTAAGTGATGCTCTCTACATTGTCCTTCAAATGCAGTCGTTCTCCAAAAAGGTCGACACCAGTGTTGAGCCCTATGTCATCCTCATTTTCAAGAAACTGTATCCAACTCTCATCTCCGTTTTCAAAAAATATACAAAGCCGGAAATTATCACTATACCCTTTTACTTTATACACTTTGCCATAATATGTAGATGCAAACTCCGTTGCCCAATCAGACTGTGAAGACCATTCATCCAATGTGCCTCTCGCTTCTCCGACATATTCACCTACCATATTTTTTACAAGGTCAAAACCAGAATCACTACTATCATAGCTCGCCGCTTGCGTATAAACCTTACCCTTATATACAAGGCAACCGATCATATCCGCTGTGCTATTATCCGAAATGTTTTCAGGTAAATTTACTGCGTCCGTATGTACTCGGTACTCATCACTGTGTGCAACTAAAGATGAATCCGACTTATTACCACTATGATTGTCTCCGTTTTTGTCATAAAATCCCATCTGCCGTGCACCTGCGCCTACCGATGCAACAATAACAAAACATGCAGCCACCGCAATCCATTTATGCCAACTATTTCTTTTTTTCGATACTGTCATGGAAGCTTCTGCTTCAGCAAGTAATTCATCGTCTACATTTGAAATATCATTTAAAAAATCTTTGCCTCTCATAAAGTGTAACCCTCCTTAATAAGATATTTTCGGAGATCATTTCTAACTCTGGAAAGTGTAGTTTTCACTTTGCTTTCACTATATCCAAAACGTTTCGCAATTGAAGAAATCGAATCCAGAAAGAAATATCGTTGCATAAACAATAGTCTCTTTTCTTTCGGCAATTCACGCAAAAATGCACTGATGATTCTTCCAATTTCTTCACTTTCAATTCGCCGATCTGCCTCATCTGGACTCGGAATACACTGTTCCATTTCTGTAGTAAATTCAACAATGAATGCGCTTCGTTTCAACCGATTTCTTTCAAAGCATCGATTGATTGAGATATTCCTGGCAATGCGTGATAGATACTGAAAAAAATAATTTCTTGGTTCGTTAGGTGGAATTCTCTTCCAGACTTCCATGTAGGTATCGTTCTCACATTCCTCCGATGTTTGCACTTCTCCGGTTATACGAAATGAAATGTGACGAAGTTTAGTTCCATATTTTTCAGAAGTATATCTAATTGCTTCTTCGTTTCGCTCCAAGTATAGTTCAACGATTTCTTCATCTTCCAAAGTCTCTGACCTCCTTTCCTCAATAGTTTTATGGTCTTCACTTTATATAGCAACATTTACGGTGCACAGGTTACACTTTTTTCAAATTTAATTTGCTTTAGCAAACAAACCTGTATGACAATGTAATGCTATTACATTATCACACAGGCTTGTTATCGTAAAGTTCACTTGTATTATTTTTTTTTGAATTTTAAATTGATTACAAATATTAGCAACGCAACAACTATAAAATAACTGATTGCTGAAAATAAATAGCTTTCACATCCTTATAAATATTAAATGAAATTCTACCTTTAATTTATATTT
>JAGOGN010000023.1 GCA_017996675.1 Lachnospiraceae bacterium
CCACTAGCTAAATTCATTCCATAAGCGCTAAATATCATGGTTGGTATTGCCATTACAATGGTAATGATTGCAAGAAATTTCATGACAATATTTAAATTATTGGAAATAACAGAAGCAAATGCATCCATTGTTCCACTTAAAATACCAGTATAAATATTAGCCATTTCGATAGCCTGCTTATTTTCTACGATTACATCTTCCAGTAAATCCGAATCTTCTGGATACTGCTTAATGACTTCATTTCGAAGTAATTTTTCTAAAACCACTTCATTTGATCTTAATGCTGTTGTAAAGTAAACCAAACTCTTTTCCAACTTCAAAAGTTCAATCAATTCTCTGTTTTGTGTGGAACGATGCAATTCATTTTCTACTTCTTCGCTCTTCTTATCAATGGTGCGAAGGTACTGTAGGTAAAGTGTTGCAATGCGATAAAGCACTTGTAAGATAAATCTGGATTTCATATTAGTGTGAAAATCTCGTACTCGTCCAGTTTCAAATGCCTTTAAAACAGGTGTTTCTTCTCCACATACTGTCACAACTGACTTTTTGGTTATAAAGATAGATAGTGGGATCGTATTATATAATTCCTTCTCATTATCCGCTTCAATAGTTGGAATATTTACAAGGATCATCGTATAGTTATCTTCCACTTCGATTCGTGATCGCTCATCTAAGTCCAATGCTGCTCGTAAATCATCCACATCAATTTCATAAAGTTCCGCAATCGTCCTGATTTCGGACATTCCAGGTGCAGTCATACTGACCCAGCATCCCTCCTGCGCCTGTTCTATTTCCTGAATCTTTCCATCAAATGTTTTGAAAAAATTAGTCATACCACACCTGCCTTTCCTTACACCGTCACTTGCAACTACTCTATGATGGTCGCCTATTCATTCTTTTTTTTATTTTGTAATTCCTCATTTCCACAACTTACATGATATTCAATCGCTTCATTTAGCTTGAGTTTTCGTTTTCCAACCCGAATCCAACGCCCTTTATGATAATACCAGATATATAAACTAGAAGCCACGATCCATGCAATTGGATATGCAGCCATTAATGTGAGAAGATTTGGAATGTATTTCATTGCAATTCCAAGCCACACAATTCGAAGTCCACACACGCCTAAAGTGGTAATTAATGTTGGTACAAACACCGTACCAGCCCCTCGTATCGTTCCAGAATATATTTCAATTGGAATAAATGTGATATAAATTGGTGCAAAACAGCGAATCATATAAACACCAATTTTTAAAACAGCCTCATCACCAGTAAACATCAATAAAAACGGATGAGCAAAAATCAGGTAAATGGAAGACAAAATCAACGTAAATAACGCTGTAATTTTTAATCCAGTAAGATTTCCCTGCTTCATTCGGTCCAATTTTCCTGCGCCAAAATTCTGTCCTGCAAAAGTAGTCACTGCAATTCCCATCGCATTTACGATCATCCAAAATAGGAAGTCAACTCGACCATATGCGGTCCATGCAGCTATCGTATCTGTTCCAAAATCGTTAATATATCCTTGAATAATCATATTGGAAACGGTATACATGATGGACTGTACTCCAATTGGAATTCCAATTCTAATAATACTTTTCAGTATTCTTGGATCAAGCTTAATTTGACTAAAATGCAGCTGATAGGACTGTCCCTTTGCTTTCATCAAATACACAATAACTAAAATAGCACTCAGACACTGTGCAAGATCTGTTGCAATTGCCGCTCCAATTACACCCATGTCAAATCCAACAACAAATAAGAAATCAAGAACGATATTGGCAAAGCAAGCTACAATCAAAAAATAAAGCGGCCTCTTTGAATCACCAATTGCCCTTAATATTCCAGTTCCAATATTGTAGACCAAGCAAGGAATTGCACCATAAAAATAATATTTTGTATAATCATAGGATTGCTGAAAAATATCTCCTGGCGTGTTCATCCATTGTAAGATTGTAGGTGCAGCCAAAATACCAGCCACCATTACAATCGCGCCCCCGACTACTGCCAAAATAATGGAGGTATGAACCGTTTTCGACACACCCTTATCTTCTTTCGCGCCAAAAAATTGTGCAATTACAACTCCTGCTCCGCTAGAAATTCCCATGAAAAATCCAATTAATAAATTGATAAAAACGCCTGTATTTCCAACAGCTGCTAATGCTTCTTTTCCTACAAATCTGCCAACAATAATTGCATCTACTGTAGAATACAGTTGTTGAAACAGACTTCCAATCATAATTGGAAAGAAAAAAATCAGCAACTGCTTCCAAATGACACCTTTTGTAATATTTAGTTCTTTTCCCATACTTACTCCTGCTTTTTCTTTTCTATTGTAGAACAAATATCCGATTTCCCACAGTTCGCACAGTCTCCGGTCCCTTCACATCCGACCTTTCGTGTTGGTCTACCATCAAATCGTGTGGTAAAACTATAAAATTTCCACATAGCAAGTAAAAGCAAAGCCATACCAAATGCCTTCGTGATCATCAGTGGGTAACTTTTCGCATGAAAAGCTACTGGTATTTTTAACAATAATGTTCCCAACAAACTATATCCTAATAAACGAATCTGAGCTTTCCACAGATAAGCCTTTTCTTTATAGACTGCTTGTACCACCCAACCATCCCAAAAAATAAAACTTCCTGTAATCATCATGGCACCAGCAAAATGAATGATTGGTCGTAAATCCTGAAACTGTATTGACAGACACACGATTCCAAATCCAATCAAAAAACATATTCCACTAATTATTTGCTGTTTTCTATTTTTTTTCATCTTTACCTCGATTTCTTCAATTCCCCTAAATACTTGTCAAATATCTGGAAAAACTGTTCCGTTTTAATAGCCTCGGAATAATGGAGCTTATAATCATCCCATAAAGCATCATTTAAATTTGCCTTCACTTTCTGTGAAAAGTCTTCATAAACATTGTCAAATGCTGTTCTTGCTCTGTTTTGTACAATTACAATTTTATTTGCATCTGTTTTTTCTTTATCAAATTTATCGAGTACTTTATAAAAATAAAATTTCTTTTCTGCTTCAATACAAGGGCTAATCTGATCATTGTCCATTGTAAAGATCGTTCTTTCCACGTTGGAAGGAACCTCCGTTCTAGAAACAAATGTTTCAATCTGCTGCTGTTCATTATACAAGTTAGCTAAAGAAGTAAAATCGGTTCCCTGTTCCAGCTTTTCGCTGATTTTCGATGCTTTAGTACTACTTGACACTACGATCTGCATCACATGCATGATTCTGGCGTCATCATCGCTAACTTCTTCGTTCACCCCAACTGTTAACTCAGAGTATAATTTTGTCGAGAGCGCATATTTTCCATAAAGCTTTCGAATATCATCTTTATTGATCTTAAGCTCACTGATTTCTTCTTTGCTCAGCGAATCATAATACTGGGTACTCGCCTCTTCCACCTGCTTATCCTCAGCGGAAGATAGCTGCACTTTTCTCTCTTTTGCAAGTAAATTCATACAAGTCATTTTGGAAAGCTGATTCAGTGCTGTATCTTTTATATATGCTTCTAAAGAATACTCCGAAGTCGAAGCCGAACGGCTCCAAAGTTCTTTCCCATAAGAATTCAGGTATAAATTACGATAATTAGCCATAATAATGTTAATTTCTCCGATTGTACAGACCTCATCGTCCATTTTAAACACCTGATTTGAAGCAAACGCTCCTGTCCATACAACTTTAGTCTTTCCAAATGAACATCCACACAGACTGATTATAATGCTGATACATAAGAGTATCAGGGTCATTTTTCTCCTCATGTTCCTCCACACTAGCCTTCCACAACTAAAAATCCTACTCCCGGTATTACAAACACCTCTTCTGCTTCTAGAAGTTCTTCATTCGTCATTCCTTCTACATCCATACCTGCATCATCTAGGTACTCACGAACCTGATCCATCGTATTACAAATCTGAGCCATGCATTCTTCTAAAAATTCTCCTGCATCCTCTTCATTATCAAATATTTTTTTTCCTAATAATTTCTCCTGCTGATCCAGAAAAATTTGGATAATTTTTTCTTCAAACATCTTTATTCTCCTTTTCGATTACAATAATTTTTCGATTGCACGAATACCCTGCCAAAGTCGTCCAATTGGTAATCCAACGACTGTATTATATTCTCCCTCAATTGGCCCCACATGACGGGCAAATCGCCCCTGAATCCCATACGCACCTGCTTTATCCATTGCTTCACCAGTTTGAATATAATCTGTAATATCTTGTTCAGTCATTGGATATACATGCACTTTTGTTTCCTCAGCAAATCGATCTACAACGATTGCCTGACGATCTTTCATCATAATCAAACAAACACCTGTAAAAACAGAATGAACTTTTCCGGAAAGACTTCGAAGCATCCTTGCTGCCTCTTCTTCACTACCTGGTTTGCCTAATATGATTCCCTCATTCACAACAACCGTATCTGCACCAATCACAAGTTTGCCGTCTTTCGCAAGCGTATCTTCCAAAAGAATTCGGTCTGACACTTCCATCGCTTTCATTTCCGCCAGATTCATTACAACTTCCTTTGGTGAATTTCCACTGATCACTTCTTCACCTGTAGCTGGGATCACTTGAAACTCTAGTCCTAATTGTTGCAACAATTCTTTTCTTCTTGGTGATTGTGATGCAAGAATGATTTCTTCTATTCTCATGATTGCTTCCCCTTAGCTTTTTTTGTCTTGTTTAATTATAGAATTAACACTGTCTTTTGTAAAGAAAAAGAGTAGAGAATAACCTGCTTTACACTTTTGCTCGTCCCTCTCTCTAAAGCCATTTTATATAGCTCCATTTGTTTTTGATACCGTTTCACTAATTCCTCTTCGTTCTGAACATGATCCGTCTTGTAATCCACCAACGTCAGTTCTTGATTTTCTTCAAAATAAGCATCCATGATTCCCTGAACAAGAATTTTTGCATCACTATCGTTATCTATTCCTGCTTCCTTCGGACTTAGACCCATTACAAATGGCTGCTCTCGTACCAATTTATTTTGTTGTGAAGCTTCACACATACGCAATCCCAAATCACTGGTGCAAAAATCCAGAATTCGTTTCACCGACTGAAGTAAACTATCTTTTTGCTCTTCTGATAATAATCCAGCACTATACTTACCTTGTATGTCTTCTTTTAACAAAGCTATTGATTCATCCTGATTCGAATTTGAAAGGATTGCATTTTGAGAGTAATCCAGCAATTCTAAATACCGGTGAATTGCAGTACCATAAAAAGCTCCCGCATTTTCCTTACGAATTCCACCTGCAAAATTAGGTAGAATAGAAGGCGAGGCTGCATCGTTTTGCAAAAATGGTGGTTTTATAAGTTCCATCTCCTCTTGGGCATATTGTGCCTCCATAAAATGATGTTTGATTTCAGAAACAGACATTTTTCCTTTTAATTCCAACTCATTTGTATAGGGATATTCATATAAAAATCGCTCATTTAATTCTTCAAATAGTTTCTTAGTTTCTGTTTGGACATTTGGTTCTTGTTGGAATACTTGTCGTTCTTTTTCTTCTGTATGGTTATTCATCTGAACAAGCAACTGTTCTGGATTGGGTTTTACAATTTGCACCTTACAAGTTGCAGGATTTGAACATACAACAGGATAAATCCAATGTAGCGGTGATTTTGCATCTTTACGATCCATATAATTCATATCTTGTGAAAAAGCAATCTTTCGTTCCATTTTTTCCATAAAAGTCTCGAGTTTTTTCATTCCACCAATCAGATATAACTTTTCTTCTGCTCTCGTTAATGCAACATATAATATTCTTAATTCTTCCCCAATATTCTCGTTTCCAAGAAAATCTTTCATCAAATTTTTAGAAATTGTTTCTCTCTTAATTCTTCTCTCGCTATCGATATCTGCCAACCCAACTCCTAGCGTTGGATGGACAATCAGAGTATCTCGCTTATCGGAAAGATTAAAATTCTTACCAAGATTTGCCACAATCACAATCGGAAATTCTAAACCTTTACTTTTATGGGTACTCATTAATTTTACCACATTGTCGCCTTCTCCTGCCACAGACGCAGTGCCAAAATCAATCTCATATTTTTCCAATCGTTCCATATATCGTAGAAAATGAAAGACCCCTTTATAACTGGTATTTTCAAACTGCTTCGCTTTTTCTACTAGCATCAGCAAATTCATTCTACGCAAATGACCCTTTGGCATAGCTGTCACACAATCCAGATAAAAAGTATCATCGAGAATCTTCTGAATCAATTCATGGATACTCAAAAAAACCGTTTGCTTTTGATAGAACTGAATTTGCTCAAAAAAAAGTGTCAGTTTATTAGAAAGTGCATCCGGAATCGTTTTTGTTTCCTGAATACATTCCAAAACACTTTGATAAAAGAATTTTCGAGGTGCTTCAGCCTTTATTTGAGCAAGTTCCTCTTTCGTAAAGTGATACATTTCCGATGTCATCACCGTTACCAATGGAATATCCTGCATAAAATTGTCAATCAAATGCAACATTGCAATCATCGTTTGAATTTCCAAAGCAGAAAAATAGCCAGTTGTCAGCGATGAATACACCGGAATACGATATTCTTCCAACACTTCTTTTACTGGTTCTGCCCATTTAGACAGACTTCTGGATAAAACTACAATATCTGAAAATCGAGGTTTCCGTAATTGTTTTGTAACAGCGTCTGTTACATAATCTTCTTCTAAAATTCTGTAGATCGTCTGTGCAATCACTAATCCCTCTTTTTGTGCTGCACTAGCAAGCTCTACTTCTACCTCCTGATCCACCAGTATCAGTTCACCTGTAAAATCAGTTTCCCCTTCATTTGGATAACTTGCTCCTGCCACCAACGCAGCATTCTTATCATACTCAATGCCACCAAGGTCGCGCTTCATTATCTGAGAAAAAAGCATATTCACCAGCTTAATAACTTCATTTCGACTTCGAAAATTCTGATGTAAATTAATTCGTTGACCAGCTAAACTTCCTTCCTCATCAACCGCATATCGATCATATTTATCCATAAATAATTCCGGTCTTGCAAGACGAAAACGATAAATACTCTGCTTCACATCCCCAACCATAAACACATTCTGCGGTTCCTGAAAGGAACGTGCAATAGAATTTAGGATAATTTCCTGAACAAGATTCGAGTCCTGATATTCATCAATCATAATGTATTGATATTGATCTCTTAATTTAAGTGCTGCATTACTTGGATTCTGAGTAATCGGGTCCACCAAAATTTCTAATGCAAAATGTTCCAAATCATTAAAATCAATAATATTACGTTTCTTCTTTTCTTCCTTATATGCTGTTGCGAATGAATTTGTAAGAAAAATTAGTTCTTTGACCATTTCCCCAGTTCTGGCTAATTGTTCTTCCACTCTCTCTGCGCTGGCAAAAAAATAATTCTCTATTAAATTTGTCACAAATTTTTTGATATCCGTACGAAGTTCTTTCACATATTCCCGGTTCTCATCTCCTTCGAAGGAGCGAACGGAACCTAACTTTGCAAAAGAATGTCCCATAGCAGCCTTTGAAAGTGATGGATAATCTGTACTGTTACATAGCAATTCAATCCCTTCCAAATCGTTTTGTAACGTTGCCGCATACTTGTCGAGGCGAACATCTTCCGAACAAATTTCAAGTCCGTTCAGAATCATACTTTTTGCGTGCTTTAATTCATTCATCACATAGGAAAAGGTTTCCGTAAAATAAAATTCTGATTTAATTAAGCTACTTTTTTCATACTTTTCAATACATTTTTGCATGAACTCATCTGGAAACGGATTTCCCATTACAAAATCATACAATTTTTGAATTTGCTCTTCAATCTGTAAGTCATTTTTTCCTGGAGCATAGCGATCAACATAAGAATAAAAGGATTCCGTTCCATCTCCATAAGATTTGATCAGAATTTGATCCAGTACATCTTTTTTAATCAGCTCAATTTCTGCTTCTTCTCCAATTCGAAATCCAGGTTCTAGATCCAGCAAATAAAAATGATGGTCAATGATATTTTTACAAAATCCATGAATCGTTGTAATCTGAGCCTGATGAATTAATGCAATTTGTTTTTCTAAATGTGTATTTCCTGGATGCAACTCTAATTGATCTTCCAGTGCTTTGATGATACGTTGACGCATTTGAGCCGCTGCAGCTTTTGTAAATGTAACGATGACCATTTCATCTATATTACAAGGATGCTCAGAATCCATAATTAATTCAAGAATTCGTGCAACTAAAACAGCTGTCTTTCCAGATCCAGCTGCAGCAGACACCAAAACATTTCGGTTTCTAATATCAATCACTTTTTGCTGATCGTTTGTCCACTTTAGTCCCATTTTCTACTCCTCCTCCATCTTACGCACAGCCTCAGCGGAATCTAATTTTTTCAACTGTCGATATGAAAATCCTTCCAGTTTTGAGTCAAACTTACAAATTCCATTATAATCACAGTAATCACATCCTGTTTCGGTTCCGTGAAGAATTGGCCGTACCTTAATCTCACCATCCTGAATCTTTTGTTGCGATTGATGAATGGTTCGAAGCGTATGTTTTCTGAGTACTTCAATGATTTCATGATCACTCTCACCGGATAACGAAAGCTCTTTGTCAATTTTTTCTTCTAACTCTGAATCGGTGATTTGATCTTTTACCGGAATCAGTGGATCATCAATTTTGTAATAATAAATTCCAGTCGGAGCAATTGTTTGATTCGGATATTTTTCCGTCAGTAATTGCTGCGCAAAATGAGCATACACTGCTAATTGCATTTGTAGACCGTAATACACTGCAGAGTAATCCAACTTTTGCGAACCTGATTTATAGTCAATAACACGGTAATCAATTCTTTGTTCCTGCTCCAATAGATCCACTCGATCAATCTTTCCTGTTAAAATGACCTTATCATCCGCTATCGATTGTCGGATTTGTTCAAATGGTACTTCAAAATAACTTGGAATAAAATTTGATTCTTCGATTTCACGTGCGATTGTTCGAACCGTGCGGTCAACTAATCGTTTCATCCTTCGAATATCATACTCTTTTCTCGGATTTTCCATTAAGTATTCTGCATTCATTCCGGCTAATGTTGTATTTACAAGCTGATCCACTAATTGTTCTTGTTCCTGCCTACTCAAACTTGTATATGCCTGATTCATATCTTTCGAAACTGACCCAAATCGTTCTAATGCTTCATGAAGGGCATTTCCTAAATCAATTTGATTAAAATCACCCGTTTCACGCTCTCTCAATCGCAAACCATATTTCAAAAAATGCATACAAGGACATTTTTCAAAACTTTCTAACCTACTGACACTATTAAATAGCACCTCTCCATAAAGTGCATTTGCTAATTCCTTATTTAATTTCTCTTCTATATGCTTATAATTCAGAGAATCAAGCAATCTATTTGAGACAGCTGCCCACTGATCTTGTGAAATGAACCACTGCAACAGCTTCTTGGATGGGCTATTTGCTTCACGATTCCCCTCTCCTCCTAAACATACTGCCAAAATATGAAATGCTTGTTTCTGCGTAAAAAGCATCTGTATCCCTGAATACAAGTCAGGTTTCATAATTTTTAAATCAGGAAATAACTTTCTAAATTGGCTAATGATATGCGATGGCATCATACTAGTTCCGGAAAGTCCAATCGTAGGATAAGACATTATAAGTTGCTCGGATGGCTTTGTAAATACCATGTATAAATAAAACTGTTGCATATACATCCGTTCCGTAGCTGTTGGAGCCAAAATAATTCCCTTTCTTTCCAAATCCTCTCGCTCTTGCTGGCTAAAACACAAACTTCCCGTTGTTGCCTTTGGCACAATACCGTCATTTAAACCAATGAAAAATAACGTCTTAATTTTCTCAAATCTGCTTCGCTGTACATCTCCAACCAGTACATAATCATTTCCAGCAGGAATAGTGCCTATTTTCGTTGTATCAAAAGCAGCATTTAAAATTTGGCTATAATCATCATTTGACAATCGCTCATTACCAAGAAGTTCAACCATTCGTTCTAAAATTTCAATTATTTTTTTAGTACTTTGTCGATACTCTTTTTCCTTTACAAATAAACCTTCTGCAAGGAATTCTTCCGCCATTCGCTCTAATTTACTCTCCAATTGCATTTGAACCAGAAACTCATATAAAACGATCGTTTTCTCTTTTACAGTTTGATTCTTTTCGGTCATTTTATTTACGAAGGGTTCCATCTGCTCAATAAAACTTAATCTCATTTCTTCAAACATTTCTGGATCTGCTTCTCTTTTAGCATACTCCACCCAGCTTTTTTTCCACTTTGCTCCAAAAAAAATACGGTATTTGATACAAAAATTTTCCAATTCATCAATACGCTTTCTTTCCCAGCCAAAAAAACCTGTCTTCAAAAAGCGAAAAACACTTTCGTAGCTATAATTCGATGTTACAATTTCAATTGCACTTTTCACAAATTCCATACCAGCACTAAACGATAATTTCTTCTTTTCATCGATATAAAATGGGATAGAAAGATTTTGTAGCGCCACTTTCATTAACTCTCCATAGGTTTCCATATCCCCTGTTACGACTGCATAATCCTGATAACGTCCCTTATTTTCTCGTACGAGTTTTTCTATCATTGCGGCTACATATTCAGTTTCTTCCTTTGGATCCTTAAATTGTAAAATCTGGATTTTATTTAATTTGTTTGTATATTTCTGCGATTTATTACGAAATAGATGCTGCTCTAGAAAACGCAACTCATCTGAGTTGCCAAAGCGTCCGTTTTCACCATTTAAAATCACGGGATCTTCTAGCATGCAATGAGTCCGCTCCCCAATATTATGTACTTGCTTGATGTATTTTCTACTCATATAAAACAAGTGATGTTTCTCTCCCACTTTTTTAAAATCATCATTACGATCAATCAGAATAGTGAATAACAACTTCTTTCCTACTCTGGCAAGCTCTTCAACGACTTTTTCCTGAACAGGTGTAAACCCCGTATATCCTTCGAATACAAACGTCGCATTTTTAAGTTTTGTAGAACGATGAATATTTTGTGCAAAAACATGAAGAAGTTCTTCGTTTGTAATCAGCTTTTCACTCATATAATTATGAAACTTGTCAAATATCAAGGTAAGATCTTCAATTTTTGTATAGAGAACAGGATTAGAATTGAAATCCACATTCTCGGTCAAGTTTTCTGTTTCGATCTGGTATTGTTCAAACTCCGAAATCAGAGATTTGATTTGATCAATATATCCTGGTTTTTCAATATTTTTCGTAAATATTTTTAGTTGATCCTTGCATTCTTGTATGATTTTCTGCAAAAGAAGATTCTTTCCCATATCATCCAATACTTCAATTTGTTGCATTCCCAACTCATCAAATATTCGATATGCCAATCTGTCAAAGCTGACCACATCAATATTAATAATGCAAGCTTGCTCAGATCCCAGCACAAAATCGCGTTGAGTCTGCATGGTATATTGTTCTGGAACAACAATATAAAATGTCTCATTCGGATTTTCTTTCGCCAGTCTTCGAACTTCTTCGTATAAATAAAATGTTTTACCGCTACCCGAATTACCAAGTATGTACTGAATTGACATGTTGTTCCTCCTTTTATAGATCCCGTCTTTCAAAACTTGAATACAAACCCATTTCTTTTCTGTATTTGGAGACCGCTCTTCTAGATACCTGTATTCCCTCTTCCTTGAGCAAATTTGCAATCTGCTCATCTGATAATGGATGAGAACGTCGTTCTCCCTCAATTAATTCTTTAATTCTTTTTTTTACAACCATCTGATTAATCAATCCATGTTCTGATTGTATCACTGCATGTGTACAAAAAAAAGACCTCATAGGTTCAATTTTTGCAGGATATTGAAGATATTTACCTTTAATCGCACGACTCACTGTAGAAACATTGATGTTTAATTTTTCTGCTATATCTGCCATTTTCAGTACTTTCAGTTCTCCTTCATTCTTCATGTAACTTAGTTGCACCTGAACAATCTGATCTGCAACAGCCAAAATAGTAGTTCTCCTACTTTCGATATTTTTCAATAAAAGTTTTGCTCTTTCATAATGTTTTTTAAAATATTCAACCAGTTCTTTGTCTTTTGTTTCTTTCATTAAGCGAAGATAATAATCGCTGATACTATAATCTTCCATCCAACTATCATTCATTTGAATCTGATAACCACTCGAATCAAATTCCACAATAATATCTGGTATGATATACTCCGTTGCATCTTTTCCCATTCCAGCAAAGGGACGAGGATTCAGTTTTTCTATTAAATGAATAATCTCTCTTACTTGAGCGGTAGAAAGACTATACGCACGAGAAATCGTGCTGATTTTACCCTTACCAATCTCATCCAAGTGATTTTCCACAATTTTTCTTAATATTTCATTATTTTGATATAGATGCTTAATCTGAATCAACAGACATTCTTTCAGATTTCTGGCAAATACTCCATACGGCTCATATTCCTGCATTTCCAATAAAATTTCTTGCGCATTTTCTATCGATATTCCTAATTGTCTTGCGGTATCTTCCATAGACACTGTATAATACCCATCTTCATTCAGACCTTGCATAAAAAATTGAATTTTCAAAGCATATTCTTTCGAAAAGGTAGTCCAAGGTATTTGTTGTGATAAATAGGATTCTTGTGAAAATTCTTCTACCCTTTCCATCTGTTCCATCTTTTGTATTGATTTCTCAACTACAAAAGAGCCCTCTTTTCGTTCAAAAAGAGGGTTCTCTAAATATTCACGTGCCATCAGTTCCCCTAATTCCAGGTTATCCAACGTTAGAATTTCTAATGATTGAATCTGTTGCTGTGAGATTTGCAGTTTTTGTTTCAGTGAGATACTTAAATCAATACTCATCGTGCCTCCACTAACCAATTAAATGGTTAAAAGATCGTATCATTTAATTTTGCAAGTTTAGCTGCCTGATCTGCCGCTATCAAATTATCCAGAATCTCCTGAATGTCACCATTCAAAATTCCATCTAATTTATAAAGTGTTAACTTAATTCTATGATCAGTTACTCTTCCCTGTGGGAAATTATAGGTTCTGATTTTTTCCGAACGATCTCCGGTTCCAACTTGGCTTTTTCTTGCCTCTGCTTCCGCATCATGTGCTTTTTCCAGTTCCAATTCATATAACTTCGCACGAAGTACCTTTAATGCTTTATCTTTGTTCTTTAACTGTGACTTTTC
This sequence comes from Lachnospiraceae bacterium, assembly GCA_017996675.1. The sequence goes on from JAGOGN010000023.1 coordinate 13,234, forward strand.
ATCCTGACAAGAAATTACGATTCCTGTAGGTAAATGTGTCAAACGAACTGCTGAGTCAGTCGTATTAACGCACTGTCCTCCGTTACCAGATGCTCTAAAAACATCAAATTTACAGTCATTCATGTCCAACTCCACATCTACTTCTTCTGCCTCTGGCATAATCGCTACAGTTGCTGTTGAAGTGTGGATTCTTCCACCACTTTCCGTTTCTGGAACACGCTGTACACGATGTACTCCGCTCTCATATTTGAGTTTCGAATACGCACCCTGCCCATTAATCATAAAGACTACTTCTTTCATTCCACCGATTCCACTCTCAGAAGCAGAAATCATTTCTACTTTCCATCTGTTTTCATCTGCAAAATGCACATACATACGATATAATTCTGCTGCAAACAAAGCGGCTTCATCTCCGCCTGCTCCCGCTCTAATTTCAACAATAACATTCTTCTCATCATTTGGATCTTTTGGAAGTAATAATATTTTTAACTTCTGTTCCATTTGCTCAATCATACTTTTGGCGTCTGAAAGCTCTTCTTTCGCCATTTCACGCATCTCGCTGTCCGACTCTTCACTCAGCATTGTCAATGCATCGATTTCGTTTTGTTTCGCTTGTTTATATGCTTCATATGCTTCAACGATCGGTGATAGCTCTGCCTGATCTTTCATCAGTTTTTGAAATCTTTTCTGATTATCTGTGACGCCAGGTTCACTCAAGTCTCTGAGAATTTCCTCAAAGCGAATTCGTATCGCATCTAATTTATCAAACATGGTTGTTCCTCTCTTTCCTAGCTCTTTGA
>JAGOGN010000155.1 GCA_017996675.1 Lachnospiraceae bacterium
GTATACCACATTAGATAAATTTTGCAATATTTTTTTTGAAATTATAATGCTTAATGAATCTAGGTATCAAAAAGGTATCACACTCCACAGAAAAGCCCCAAGAACCGCGTAAATACGCCATTCTTGGGGCTTTGTTCTCTATTCAAACTCTATCGTTGCAGGTGGTTTCCCGGTACAATCATACAGTACGCGGTTGACCCCTTTTACTTCATTGATAATCCTAGTTGTTACGGTATGAAGGACTTCCCATGGGAGGCAGGTTGCATCGGCTGTCATGAAGTCGGAGGTGTTGACTGCACGAAGGGCGATGGCGTAGTCGTAGGTGCGCTCGTCACCCATGACGCCTACGGAGCGCATGTTGGTCAGGGCTGCGAAGTATTGACCGATGGTTTTAGCAATACCGGCTTTGCCGATTTCTTCACGATAGATGAAATCAGCGTCCTGAACGATGCGAACCTTTTCAGGGGTTACTTCACCGATGATACGGATTCCAAGGCCTGGGCCTGGGAATGGTTGACGGAATACCAGATATTCTGGAATTCCGAGTTCGAGGCCGGCTTTACGAACCTCGTCTTTAAATAACATGCGGAGAGGCTCTACGATTTCGCGGAAATCAACACAATCTGGAAGGCCACCTACGTTGTGGTGGGACTTGATGACTGCGGATTTGCCAAGGCCAGATTCGATGACGTCTGGGTAGATGGTTCCTTGAACCAAGTAATCTACGGAGCCAATTTTCTGAGCTTCTTCTTCGAATACGCGGATGAATTCTTCTCCGATAATTTTACGCTTTGCTTCTGGTTCTTCGATGCCTTTTAAGCGATCATAGAAACGCTCTTGTGCATTGACACGAATGAAGTTTAAGTCGTAAGCGCCATTAGGGCCAAATACTTGCTCTACTTCATCGCCTTCATCTTTACGTAGTAGGCCGTGATCTACAAAAACGCAGGTCAGCTGCTTACCAATTGCTTTGGAAAGTAGGACTGCTGCCACGGAAGAGTCTACTCCACCGGAAAGAGCACATAATACTTTTCCGTCGCCGATTTTCGTACGCATTTCTTCTATTGTTCGTTCAACAAAGGAATCCATCTTCCACTGACCTTCACAACCACAAATTGTAGTTACAAAGTTTGAAAGCATTTGTTTTCCTTCGACTGTATGTAATACTTCAGGATGAAATTGAACTGCATAAAGATTCTTCTGATCGTTTTCCATTGCCGCAACTGGACAAACTGGTGTATGTGCAGTAACTGCAAATCCTTCTGGAGCCTGTTCGATATAATCCGTGTGGCTCATCCAGCAAACAGTAGATGGATTCACATTCTGAAAAAGTCTGCTTGTATTATCTATGTGCACTTCTGTCTTGCCATATTCACTTACTGGAGCAGTTGCAACTTTTCCGCCCTGTTCATAGGACATTAACTGCGCACCATAACAGATTCCAAGAACTGGAATTCCTAGTTCATAGATTTGTGCACCGTACCTTGGAGATTCTTCTTTATACACGCTGTTCGGACCGCCTGTAAAAATAATTCCTTTTGGGTTGATCTCTTTAATCTGTTCAATGCTAATGGTATATGGATGCACCTCACAGTAAACATTGCATTCACGTACACGTCTGGCAATCAACTGGTTATACTGTCCACCAAAATCAAGTACAATCACGATTTCTTCTTTCAACTTTCAATTCCTCCTTCTTTCTATCCAAAAAACATCAACTTTTATTATATGATAGGAGCTGTCTCTTGGCAAGCCGTTCCGCCTAGATTTTTTAAAATAAGGGAGGCATCTATTAATCACGAATTTCTACTTTAAATCCATTCTTTCCATGTTTCTTTACTTCATAAAGTACTGTATCCGCCTTATCAATCATTTCATCTAAGTCCAAATCTCCCACCAGATAACGTACATAGTATCCCTGAGAGAGTGTCAGATAATCACTCACGTCTGAATTTTCATTTAAAATATGAGCCTCATCGACACGTCTTCGTACTTTTCCAGCAAGCTTATTTATGATCGCAGGAGTGCATTGTGGAATGACCGCTACATACTCGTCTCCACCATATCGATACACTTCTCCATATCCGTCAAAGCAGTCAAAAAGAATATCTGCCACCTGTTTCAGTGCGGTGTCACCCTGCATATGTCCATAGGTATCGTTGATGCGTTTAAAATGATCGAGGTCAAACATTCCAACTGCCAAAAGACTCTTTTGATCTGGGTTGTACGCCAAAAGCTTCTGTCCATGCTTATGCAAAGCATAGCGATTTCCTAGTCCGGTAAGCACATCTCGTTCGGATTTCTTTTCTGCAAGACGTATTTCTTTTTCCGTTCTCTGTAAATCGATTTTCAAATTCAAAGCAGCAGATTTCTCCTGCTCATCAAATGTTTTTGCCTCTTTATATAGACGTGCATAACGAATGCAAGATTCACGGTATGCTTCTTTATTGCCAACTGCCTGATAATATTGTGTCCAAAATCCCTGCGCATTTACGATAAAACTGATGACTCCCCGCTCTTTTACAATTTCATCATTATTGCGAAGAACTTTTTCCCAGTTTTCATAATCCTGAATCTGTTCCAACATCTGTATAAACTCTTTAATATCCTGAGTATAATCCCCTAATGTAAATTCACACTTCTTTGTATAATTTAACAGGGTCGGTAAATTTTCTGTAACATATTCAAGGTTTCCATGTAGATATTGCAATCTGCAAATCATCACCGCAATCGAAAATGCATAGTCATGATGATTCACTAATTCTTCCTGCTCTCTGGCCAAAAGAAAATACTCTTCTGCCAGTTCCAGTTGTCCAAGATGAAAATAAACAAGCCCTAAGTTCAGATAAGTTACTAAAAGCCATCCTCTTCCCTGGTCTTCCACTGCCACTTCGACCGATTCAATATCTTCTTTCGCTTTTATAAAATATTCCAGAGCCTTGTTCCAGTCTTCTAACTCATGATAACGGGTTCCAATATTGTTATAGAATACATGGGACAATCCCTTTACACGATATAATCTTGCATACTCTAAACCATCCAAATAGCAATCGACCGCCATAGACTCGTTTCCCAGATTTGCATAGGTAATTCCGAGAAGATTAATACATCTGGTATAAGCACGATATTCTCCACACTCATCAAATAAGATCATGGCCTCGCGCAAACATCTCACCGCCTCTTCTGGCAGATTTGTATCTACGCATTTCCAACCCTGATCAAAAAGTTCTTTGGCATAAACAATTTTCTCATCTATATTATTTAATTCTGTCATGATACTTCCCTCCGCTTCTACAAGTCTACCATTCCATACTGTGATAAATTCGGAAATTATTTCTTCCGTGTTTTTTCACCTCATACAGTACCGTATCTGCCTTATCAATGAGTTCATCCATGTCTGCTCCCTCATCGATCTTTGTTACAAAAAATCCAATCGACATTGTAACAAAGGGAAGTACAAAAGAATTCTCGTTCTTAATTTTTTTCCGGTTAATTCGCTTTAATACACACGAAGCCACTTCTTCGATCCCAGAAACCTCTCCGCTGTGAAGCAGGATTACGAATTCATCTCCTCCAAAACGAAAGACTTCGCCTACCCCTTCCAGGCAATCAGAGAGAATCATTGCCACTTCCTTTAACACTCTGTCTCCTTGTAAATGGCCATAAGTGTCGTTCAGCATTTTAAAACAGTCTACATCCGCTAATCCAATTGCAATCTGTCCCTGAATATTCTTTACTTCCTGAATCTTATTCGTGATCCACTTGTTCATTGCTCTTCTATTTTTAAGACCAGTGAGTGAATCATGTTCCGACTTACCCTCTGCAGCCTGAACGTTCTTCTCCGCAGTGCGAAGGTCTATTTTCATATTTAATGCACGTACACGCTCTGAATTATTCAGTTCTCTTGCTTTTTCCAATAACTCAAAAAGCTCGATACAGCATTCCTCATACTGTTCCTTTTCACCGATAATATCATGATAATCCATCTTTAATTCCAGCACTTTCTGTCTCATGGAAATGGAATTCATCTGCTCTGCTTGTTTTTGATAAAACTCCAGCACGATCAGCCATTCTTTATCCATTCGCATTTGTTTTAACAACAACGCCAGATCTGCAATGATATTCTTAAGGGAATATGCGGAAAAAAGACTTGCATCAAGATTTTGAATCACCTGTGGGATTCTCTTTCTTGTATACTCTAAATTTCCTGTATACCATTCGTAGCAACAGCTATATATTTCATATAGATAGAGATTCTGAGTGCTGGAGTGATCCTTGAGCACATTTTTAACATCACTTAAATGTTTCTTACCAAGCTCATATTCCTGATTATGAAGACAACAGCTAA
>JAGOGN010000156.1 GCA_017996675.1 Lachnospiraceae bacterium
GCTTTTGTCATCGCTTCGCTTACTTTCGACAAATTAAAATCAGCGACTTCTCCATCTCTTTTAACTACTCTGAACATTTCCTCCACCCTTTCAAACGCTTTGTAAAGTTATTGTAGCAGAAGAGAAAACGTTAGTCAACAAAAGATACAATATATATTGTATCTTTTTTGTTTAGTCCCTATATATGGTACATTGATGGTTCTACGTATGCTCTAACAAATATCCCGTCTTCTCTGTATTCTTCCGAAAGAAGCTCCCCATTTTTACGAATTTCCTGAATTTTCCCTGCTTCATCGTAAGAAAAAAGTCGTTCAATTAAAACTTTTCGCTCTCTCAAAATAGATTCAATTCCATCTAAAAGCTCTTCAAATCCAATCCGATTCTTAGCTTGCATACAAATCGACCAATCGGCCTTCACATCGTTCCATTCTTCTTGTGTCGTCACACGGTCCATCTTATTAAACAGCGTGATAATTTTCTTATCTTTTACACCAAGCTGCGCTAAAGTATCGTAGACAATATGCATATGTTTATCTTTTTGCGGATTGGAAGCATCCACGACATGCAAAATAATGTCTGCATACTTTGCTTCTTCCAACGTACTTCGAAATGCCTCAATCAAATGATGTGGTAATTTCCGAATAAATCCTACGGTATCCGTCAAAAGAATTTCCTGTCCACTTTCTAGTTTCAAGTTTCTAGTTGTTGGGTCTAGCGTTGCAAATAACTGATCTTCTTCCAAAACACCTGCATCTGTCAGGCGATTCAACAAAGTAGATTTTCCAGCATTGGTATATCCCACAATCGCAACCACGGTTGCATTCTTTTTTTCCCTCTGACTTCTGGTTACTTCTCTATGACGAACGACTTCATTTAATTCCTGTCTTAATTGTGCAATTCTGTCTTTGATGATACGTCTGTCCGTTTCGAGCTTGTTTTCACCAGGTCCTCTGGTTCCTATTCCTGCACCTAATCTGGACATGCTCTTTCCAAAACCAATCAGTCTTGCCGATCTGTACTTTAACTGAGCCAGTTCGACCTGTATTTTACCTTCACTGGTTGTAGCTCTTTTGGCAAAAATATCCAGAATGATCATGGTTCGATCCATGATCTTACATTCTAATTCCTGCTCCATATTCTTTAACTGCGCAGGGGATAATTCGTCGTCACAGACAATTCCTGTTGCCTGATACTGAGCAATTGCTTCTTTGATTTCAAGTAACTTTCCGGTTCCAACATAGGTACCCGGATGAAATCCATCACGATTTTGAATAATGGTTGCGCACACCTGCGCACCTGCCGTTTCACATAATTCTTCTAATTCTTCTAAGGAATCCTTGGTATCGTCTCCTTCCTGGAGACATACCCCGACCAGAATGACTTTTTCAATCAGTTGATCATTTTTATAGATTTCACCCATTTTATTCCTCACTTATTCTTGTAGACAAAAACAGACACTCTTTCTTGATTTCTAAATCCTGTGGAAATTTCTTTGCTAAATCACTAGCCGCCTGAAATGCATTTTTATAATCTGCCTGTTTTTCATAGCAGACGATCATATTCTTTCCTGTTGTCAATACATCATCAACAGTTCCACTCGCAATCGCTTTTTGAAAATAATTGACTGCACCTTTATAATCTTTTGCATCCATTAAAATAAGACCTAATTTGTTCTGTGCATTTCCATCTTTTTTATTGGAATTAGCGTAACTTTCATACACCGAATACGCCTGTTTTACATTTCCTGTTTCTTCTAACAATCTGGCCATATACAGTTTGGCATCTTCATCCTTTTCATTCAATGCCAGATCTAGATATTTTTTAGCTTGTTCATAATCTTTCAACAATAAACAAATTCTTCCTTTTTCGCGATTATCTTTTGGAGAATCGCCATCAATTTTTTCAGCAAGCTTCAAATAATCCTTGGCGTTTTCCAAAAGGTTCGCATCCATCAGCTGCTGATAAATTCCGATATACAACTCATATTCCTGCTTTTCATATGCAACTGCCTGGTTAAAATCACGAATTGCTTTTTCCTCTGACTTTTCAGCCATATAAATGGTACCTCGAAGATAATATGCTTTGCTGTCTCTCTCATCGTACTTTAAAAGCGCTGTCAACGTTTCCAGCGCTTCCTTTTTTAGTCCTGCTTTGTATTGGCAAATACCCTTTTGATAGCATAGATCCAATTCTATTTCTCCAATTTCTCCATTGGACTTTTTCAGTGCCTGATCAAAATCAGATACCGCTAGTTTCAGATTGCCTTCTGACATTGCCTTCATTCCTGCACTACGCAATTGGCTCTGTTGTTCTGTTGCAGACTGTGATTTCCCACAGCCCGCAAGAAAAACAACTCCACACAAAAGCAATAATCCAAAAATAATTTCTAAACTCTTTTTTTTCATGATAGTACCTTTTCTTATTTTGAAAACATTACCTTCTCACTATCAAATAATTTTGTGAGGATAAACACACAAATCCCTGCAAATACAAGATTTGAGATTACTGTTACAACAATATACATTGGTTCATAAGTCATTCCAAAAATTCCAGAAATACACTGTACACTATTATATACTGGAATACAGTACATCAATGGATTTGTATTTGGATCGCCCATCGAACCCACAACTGATACAATCATCCCAACAATCATTAAAGGGGAAGAATACGTTGCTGCTTCTTTTGTACTCTTTGCGATGGTTGACAAAATTGCAAAAATCGAGATTACCGCTAATACAGTTACCAGAACAACCACTAAAAGCATGGAATAGTCCTGAATCGAGTAAACCGATGCGGACATCTCTGAAGAAGCTCCACCCATTAATTTTGGTAAAGAAAGCATTACTCCAAGAAAACTGGACAAACCACTCAGAATAGAAATCACACTTAAACTGATGATTTTACCAATTGCAATTTCACTTCGTCTGGCAGGTGTTACAAGAAGAGTTGCCATGGTTCCTCTTTCCTTTTCTCCTGCGATTGCATCTGGCGCAACCGACATGCATCCACTAATCAACATCATAGTCAGAAGCATTGGCACCATTAGGGAAAACATTTTTGCAGAAGTATCTTCTTTGGTTGCAAGATCATAGGTACCATCTCCTGCATTCACGTCGAACTTATTTGCAAAAGAAGACTCATATGCGCTCATTCCTTCGCTTACTCCAGCATATAGCGCAGCAGACTCTGTGGACGCAGAATTAAAATATATTTTCACCTGCGGAGCCTCTTTGCCTGCAGTCAGTACATCATAAGCCTTCACATCTTCTTCAAAGTTTTCTGGGAAGATTAACAGCATATCTGCTTTTTGTTCACCGATTTTTTTCTTAATCGAATCGACCCGATCTTCTGTAATCACACTTTGTTTAACCTTAAATCCATCCAGCATTCCATCTACACTTTTCGGTGCATTTACGGTATAGACTTTTGGTGTATATTCTTTGTCAGGCGTAAAAACATCCTTCATTAAATTTCCCATAATCGAGTAAATGATAAAAATCATGAGTCCAGGCAAAATAACAGTTGAGAAAAACAATCTGCGATCACCAAAAAAACGCTTAAACTCTTTTTTTGTTACTGTAAAGAAATCGTGTTTCATGCAATGTCACCTACCGTTTCTTCATATAATTCAAAAAATACATCTTCTAGACTTTTTTCACCACAAACATTTTCTAAAGAATCGCAGACAATCATCTTACCATCAATAATAATTCCAACTCGGTCACATAATTTCTCTACCAAGCTAAAAATATGAGTCGATAAAATAATGCTCTTTCCTGCTCTCTTTAACTCCATTAGAAAATCTGTTACCACTTTTGCAGTAATAACATCTAGTCCATTGGTTGGTTCGTCAAAAATAATGACATCCGGATCATGTGCAATCGATACCACTAACGATAATTTCTGTTTCATACCAGTAGAAAGATTTGCAACTTTAACCTCTGCAAAATCACTGATTCCAAACTGATCAAACAATGTTCGTCTACGTTCCTCACACACATCCTTACTTACACCATGCAATTTTGAAAAATAATCAAACAAATAATTTGGTGTAAAGAAATCTTCCAGCTTTAGTTCGCTAGTCAGAAATCCAATTTTATTTCTTACTTCAAAAGGTGCTTTTTTCACCTCACTGTCATCCACATAAATCTCCCCTGCGTCGGATTTAATCAGTGTAGCCATCATTCGCAATGTTGTAGTTTTACCTGCACCGTTAGGTCCAAGTAATCCGAAGATCTCTCCCTTATAAGCTTCGAAACTAACATCATTTACTGCAATTTTCTTTTTTGATTTTGTTTTTTCCAATTGCATTTGCTTCTTTGACAAGGTGAATGTCTTTGACAC
>JAGOGN010000157.1 GCA_017996675.1 Lachnospiraceae bacterium
CATCATCAAAAATATCTTTTAAAATCGTTCTTGCTAACTGAGAATCATCCACAATCAGCATCTTTTGCTTATCCATCTTGAACACCTCCAAAAGGGGTTATCGGGTAATGCTACGATATTTGTTTGATTATTTCAACTCTGCAGATCTTTCCATCTTCCATATTTGCGATTTTCAAACCAACTCCATGAAATAAAACCGTGGCATCTATTTCAATTGGCTCATTTTTCTCTGTCAATGTTTTTTCTAACACTTCTCTTAACGTAGATCCTTGATCCATCGGAATCTGAACACGCTCAACTAAATTCACTAACTTAACCTTTTGAGAACCTTGATAAAGTGTACTGCTTGTTTCTTCAAAATGAATAAATAAAAACTTCTTAATTGCAAACAAAATTCCAATACATACAATTCCAATTGCCATTTCATAAACACTATTATGACTCATAATAATCATTCTACTTGTTGCAAACAATAGAACTTCAATCACATTTCCAGGTGTCGGTTTTACTAACATCTTGATGAACTCAATTCCGATAACAATATTCATCGTATTATACAAGAAAGAACTTAATGAATTGATACTATCAAAATATCCTTCGACAAAAAATGTCAAATAAGCAAACTTTATTGTGATAATTGCGATTGCCAAAAACATAATTGCAGCAATAATCAACTCCGATATGGATGCAATCATAAAAAATCCATTTTGTACTATTTTTTTCATTGATTTCCCCTTTCATATAAATCGTTCCCTGTTGTATCAATGATTGCAATAACAGGAAGGTTCACCACTTCTAACTTCCTGATTGCTTCTGTCCCTAAATCTTCATATGCTACTATTTTGGCACTTTTGATACATTGTGAAAGCAATGCACCCGCTCCTCCAACAGCGGCAAAGTAAATACTGTTATTTTTACAAATCGATTCTTTTACTTCTTTATTTCGTTTTCCTTTTCCAATCATTAACGCCAGACCTGCATCTAATAGTAATGGAGTATATTTATCCATGCGGCTTGATGTAGTTGGTCCCGCAGAACCAATCACATTTCCAGGTCTGCTAGGTGATGGTCCTAAATAATAAATACATTGTTCTTTAATGTCAATCGGTAAGGGTTCTCCCTTTTCCATTGCTTCCCACATACGCTGATGTGCTGCATCTCTTGCGGTATAAACAATTCCAGAAAGAAGAACATAATCGCCTGAACGAATTTCCTTTCTTTCTTCTAAAGAGAGTGGTAACTGATAACTACGTTCCATCTGTGTTCTCCTTATCTTAAATAATACACTGTGCATGCCGATTTACATGACAACACAGATTAATTGCAACAGGAAGTCCTGCAATATGAGTTGCAAAAGATTCAATGTGTACCGCAAGTGCTGTGACTGAACCTCCCAACCCTCCAGGTCCGATTCCTAGCTGATTAATTTCATCTAATAGTTCGCTTTCTAACTTCGCAATATGTGTAAGATGAGAACAACTTCCAATCTCTCTGGTTAAAGCTTTTTTAGAAAGAATTGCACTATATTCAAAATCTCCACCAATTCCTACTCCTACCACTAACGGTGGACAGGCATTTGGTCCGGCGTTTTTAACTGTTTCAATAACCGCATTTTTAATTCCTTCTACTCCATCTGCAGGTTTTAACATATAGGACTTACTCATGTTTTCAGATCCAAATCCTTTCGGTGCAAGGACAATCTTGATCTGATCCCCACTTACGATTTGTGTATGCACGATTGCTGGTGTGTTGTTATTGGTATTCACCCGAAGAATTGGATCTGCAACAACAGATTTTCTCAGATATCCCTCTTCATAACCTTTGGCTACCCCACGATTAATTGCTTCTGTCAAATCTCCACCCGTAAGATGAACCTCTTGTCCAATTGATAAAAAAAGAATTGCCATGCCAGTATCCTGACAAATTGGAATCATTTGTTCCCCGGCAATTCGAAGATTTTCTTCTAATTGACACATGATTCTCTGGCCTAAAGGACTCGACTCGTTCGTACTGGCTTGATGAATGGCTACTTCCATATCTTTAGACAAAAAATGATTTGCCTCTATGCACATTTCTGCAATTTTTTCTTCTAACGTCTTTACATCAATTATTCTCATAATCAAACTCCCCACTATACAACTCTGGCAGCATCCATCACGGCTTTAGCCACTGCAAGAGCAACTCTTTCGTCAAAAGCAGATGGTATAATATACTCTGCTGATAAATCCTTTTCATCGACTAATGCCGCAATTGCACTTGCAGCTGCAAGTTTCATATCATAGGTGATATCTCTGGCTCTTGCATCTAATGCTCCCCTAAATAATCCTGGAAATGCAAGAACATTATTAATCTGATTTGGATAATCACTTCTTCCGGTTCCAAGAACAGCAATATTTGCCTTCTGAGCATCCTCATAAGTGATTTCAGGATTTGGATTCGCCATCGCAAATACAATCGGGTTTGCGTTCATGGACTGCGCCATCAGAATTGTTAGAACGTTAGGCGCTGATACTCCAATAAATACATCTGCACCTACAATTACGTCACTCAGACTACCTTTACATTCATCTGGATTTGTAATTGCTGCCATTTCCTCTAAAACTGGTGTGTTCTCTTTTCGTCCAGAATAAACAACTCCATCAATATCGACCATAATGAGATGCTTGACACCCGCATGTAATAACATCTTTGTAATTGCACATCCTGCACTTCCTGCACCATTCATAATAACTTTAATTTCATCCATTTTCTTTCCAACGACCTTTAATCCGTTGGTCAGTGCGGCTGTACATACAATCGCAGTTCCGTGCTGATCATCATGAAATACTGGAATATCCAGTTCTTTCTCTAGACGTTGTTCGATTTCAAAGCATCTTGGTGCACTAATGTCCTCCAAGTTAATTCCACCATATGCAGGAGCAAGAATACGCACTGTTCGAATGATTTCTTCTGTATCCTTTGTATCTAGGCAAATCGGAACCGCATCAACACCTGCAAATTGTTTAAACAGAATCGCTTTTCCCTCCATAACAGGCAACGCAGCTTTTGGACCGATATCGCCAAGTCCAAGGACCGCTGTTCCGTCTGTTATAACAGCTACCATATTTCCCTTTGTTGTATATTCATATACTAAATTTTCATCTCGTGCGATTTCTAAACAAGGCTGTGCCACTCCAGGTGTGTACGCAATACTTAGATCATCTCTTGTTTTGATTGGAACTTTGCTAGTAATTTCAAGTTTTCCACGATGTTTCTGATGCAATTTTAATGCTTCTTCCATGTAATTCATGATTGTCTTTCCCTCTTTATTCTCTATACTTTTTTGTTATAAAAAGGCAGTCCAATGGGTAATCCTTTCCACTAGCTGCCTAATAATTCGCTCCTGTCGTTAAGATGTTCTGGAATTATATTTCACTTTACCTGCAAACTTTCGAAAAAAGAAAGTCACAAAATAAACAAAAACTGCCAGTAATACAATACATGCACCGGATGCGATATTTAATTGATACGAAATTGCCAATCCTGACAGACAACAAACAATCCCCAATACTGCAGAAAGGATCATTCGATACTTCAGTTGTGCTGTAAAAAAAGAAGCTGTAGCCGCTGGTGCAGTCAATAATGCAATCACCATAATAATTCCTGCAACACGAATTAACACAACTACACTCATTGCAATTAAAACCAATAATAGATTTTCTAAAAATTTGGTTTTTATCCCAATCACTTTGGCAAATTCTTCGTCAAAAAGATAGGCTTTCCAATTATTATATAATATTCCAATCACTGCAACAACTAAAATCGTTAAAATACCCATTAATTTTAAGTCTGAACGGGTAACCGATAAAATATTACCAAAAAGATAAGAGTTCATATCCGGCGGATAGCCTGGCATCAAAGCAATAAAAACGATACCAAGTGCCATTCCCATAGACCAAAAAAGCCCTATAATTACATCTGAATTTCCTCCACCTTTTCTCTTAATTGCGCCAATACCAAATGCCGCAAGTACAGAAAAAAAGAAGGCTCCCAGAATAGGTTCTATTCCACATAAGTATCCAAATCCAACTCCACCATATGCAGTATGAGCGATCCCTCCACTCATCATAACCAATTTCTTTTCGACAACAATCACACCAATCATGCCGCAGACAATACTCGCAAGGATTCCTGCTACAATTGCATTCTGTATAAAATTATAGTCTAAAATCGTCTGCCACATGAGTAGAGTCCCCTTTCTTTCCCAATCTGCTATTTCCATAAAATCCCTGATCACGTAATGTCGTATTAAATGCGATTACGGAATCCAATTGTGGAAGATTCGTATCCAGATCATG
>JAGOGN010000158.1 GCA_017996675.1 Lachnospiraceae bacterium
CCACGTAGCTGTCCGTTTCCCACAATTTGGTCATTAATAAATCTCTGGAAATCACGCTTCCTTTTTGTTCCATTAAAACCTGCAAAATACGAAATTCATTTTTTGTAAGTTCCACTTTTTGATCAAAATAGGTTAAAGACGCATCGTTGGTATTTAAAATGGCACCACGCACCTCCACAATACCGGTTGTTGCCGCAAAATCATAGGTTCTTCTTAAAAGAGCCGATACTTTTGCCACTAAAACCTCCATATCGAACGGCTTTGCAATAAAATCATCTGCTCCCATATTCATCGCCATCACAATATTCATATTATCCGCCATAGAGGACAAAAAAATAATTGGCACTTTTGATATTCTTCTTATTTCATTACACCAATGATATCCATTAAAAAATGGCAACGAAATATCCATTAAAACCAGATGGGGATTTTGTTGCGAGAACTCCGATACCACATTTTTAAAATCACGGATTCCACACGCTTCAATTCCCCAACTATTTAATCGCTTTTGAATTGCTGATGTAATTGTCTGATCATCTTCTACAATTAATATTCGATACATGGTTTTCCTCTTTTACACCAAATCCTCAACTTGTTTCATCCACATTGTTCCATCTGCGTCACTTGGCATTCTCAAATCGCCTCTTGGCGATACAGCAACTGTTCCGACTTTTGGCCCATCAGGGAGACAGGAACGTTTAAATTGCTGAGAGAAGAACCTTCTGTAAAAGGTAGAAAGCCATTTTTTCATCTCTACTTCTGAATATTGATTTTGAAATGCTATTTTGCATAAACGATAAATCTTTTCTGGTTCAAAACCAAATCGTAGCACGTAATAAAGGAAGAAATCATGCAATTCATAAGGCCCCACTAATTCTTCGGTTTTTTGTGAAATCTTTCCGTTAGTTGGAGGCAATAACTCTGGGCTAACCGGTGTGTCTAACACATCAACTAAAACATTCTTTAATTCCCCATTCTCGCATTCATCTGCATAAAAATGAACCAGATGACGAACCAGTGTCTTCGGTATGGAAACGTTTACTCCATACATGGACATATGATCCCCATTGTAAGTTGCCCATCCAAGTGCCAATTCAGACATATCTCCTGTTCCAATAACAAGTCCACCTGTTTTGTTTGCCAGGTCCATCAGAATCTGAGTCCGCTCTCTTGCCTGACTATTTTCATAGGTAACATCATGAAGGTCTGGATCATGACCAATATCACGAAAATGAACCTGAACCGCTTCACAAATATTGATTTCCATAAGGGTAACCTGAAATTGTCGAATCATTTCCAATGAATTCTGATAGGTACGATTGGTTGTTCCAAAACCAGGCATGGTCACTGCCAAAATCTGACTTCTTGGAATCCGGAGTAAATCGAATGCTCTAACTGTGACAATTAGTGCTAATGTGGAATCCAATCCACCTGAAATACCAATGACTGCACTCTTCGCTTTTGTATGTTCCAATCGTTTCTTTAATCCATTTGCCTGGATTGACAGGATTTCCTGACATCTCAAATTACGAAGGTTACCATCTTGTGGTACAAAAGGATAGGGATCAATGGTTCTTGTTAATGAGGTCTGTATCTCATGCATATTGCAATCTACAATTACATAATTACTAATTCTATCTTTTTCCTTCAGTACAGACTCCTGAAACGTACTGATTTTTCTTCTTTCATGGCATAAACGAGAAATATCGATTTCTGAAATCGTCATTTTTGATTCAAATGGCTTATTCTCTGCTAACAATTTTCCATTTTCTCCAATTAAACAGTGTCCTCCGTAAACCAGATCCGACGTAGATTCACCCTCACCCTGGCTTGCATATAAATATGCTGCAGACAATCTTGCAGACTGATTGATCACAAGGCTTCTTCGATAATCTGCTTTCCCAGTTATTTCGTCACTTGCCGATAAATTCACAATCAGTGTAGCTCCAGCTAGTGCATGATAATTACTAGGTGGACATGGCGTCCATAAATCTTCACAGATTTCCGCACCAATGAGAAGTCCTTTTACTTGAGGAATTTGAATTAATACTTCACTTCCAAACCAGATGTCGTCTTGTCCTAACCATGAAATCTGAAACGGCTTTTGATGTCCTCTTCGAAAATATCTAGCTTCATAAAACTCATTGTAATTCGGCAAAAAAGTTTTCGGAATCACTCCAAGAATCTTTCCTTTTGAAAAAGCTACTGCTACATTATAGAACCCATTCTGATATTCCATTGGCATTCCTACAAAAAACAGCGGTTCCATTCCAACGGATTTTGTAACTAATTTTTTCATTCCAGCTTCTGCCTGTCTGATTAGTAGTTCCTGCGAAAATAAATCTCCACAGGAATAGCTGGTAACAGCTAATTCAGGAAAAACAACAATTTTACAATGTTCTTCATCTGCCTGAATCATTTGTTCCAGAATCTGACTCGTATTTTCTTCCACATTTGCCACTTTACACTTTGGTGTGCAACAAGCTACTTTTACAAATCCGTGTTTCATAGTCCAGTAATCTCCTTTAAATCCTCAATTGAAAATTCATAAGCTCCATTACAAAAATGACATTTTACTTCAATTGGCTCGTTTTCGTCGATAATTGCACGTACTTCGTCCTTACTGATACTGGCAATTGCTTTCGCAACTTTCTCCTTGGAACAATCACAAAAAAATTCAGTTGGAACGGAAGCATTAATTTCAAGATCCATATCACCTAATAATTCTTCCAAAAGACCCTCTGGAGAGATGCCTTCTTCAAGCAATGTGGTAACTGATTTCATATTTTGAATTCGCGCTTCTAACTTTTCAATCGTTTCATCTGTCACATCTGGCATTAACTGAATGATAAATCCTCCTGCCTGTCTAACTGTCTGGTCCGTATCTACTAATACGCCAAGTCCTACAGAAGAAGGTGTTTGTTCTGAAATTGCATAGTAATAAGTTAAATCTTCAGCGATTTCACCTGTCTGTAGATTCGTTCTACCCACATACGGTTCTTTTAAACCCAGATCTTTCATCACATACAATACTCCAGGTCCAACTGCAGTGCCCACATCCAATTTACCATTTTCGTTTAAATCAAGATCTACAACGGATACATTTGGATATCCTTTCACTCTTCCCATCGCATCTGCTGTGACTGTCATTCCTTCGATTGGGCCCTCTGATTTGATTTGAAGCGTGATTAAATCACGTTCTCCCTTCATCATCACTCCCATCATTGCAGCAGCGCTTAGTAGTCTGCCTAATGCAGCAGTCACTACCGGCGAGGTCTGATGCGCCAAACGCGCTTCTTCTACCAAATTCTTTGAAGAAATAGCAAATGCACGTATCTGGTGATTTGCAGCTGTAGCTCGTACGATTTTATCTTTCATTTTCATTCTCCTTTGTGATTTCTTTCGCAACAAAATAAATCCTTTCACTATCTGCTTTCGGTTTTTGATGGGTAAAAGCATCATAAATACCAATTACAGATAAGCCAGAAAGTTCTAATAGCTCTTCGACTTTCTGAATAGAATAGCAACGCTGATAATGAATTTCTTCATAACGTAAAAAAAGCTCCTCTTGCTCTTCCACTTTAACAAAAAGTGTCAAATTGTACTCATTTATTTTTTCATCTTCATCGTAATAATTTTCCCATATAAAACTACAGGTTTCTCTATTTTCGCAAAAAGTCTGATCCCCCATTTGCTCTTTAAATTTGTATTCGGTATTAAGATCAAATATAAAAACACCACCAGGATCCAGATAATTATTCACTAGTTGAAACGTGTTTAACAGTTGTTCTGGTTCTAAAACATAATTTATGGAATCGCAAATGCTAATAACACCCCTAACAGTTCCATACAACTCAAATTCAGTCATATCCTGACATATATAGAGAATATCTCTGTCACTTGTATGAGATCGTAGTGCAATAGAAAGCATTTCCTGTGAGGAATCCAGACCAATCATATCATATCCTTGCTCAGATAGCAGTTCCGTCATCTTACCTGTACCACAACCCAACTCCAAGATCAATCCATCCTTTATTCCATTTTCCTGCAATAAATCAATGACATATCGACTCCATTCCTGATATGGAATGTTGTCCATAAAAATATCATATACTTCTGCAAATCCAGTATAAGCCTCCATAAATACCTCTCTTTCGATAGCGTAATACTAACATTTTTCCTATTAAAATGCAATCTTGATTATTTCCTCCAAAACCCCTATAATAGCCATATATCAATAGACAAGGAGAACCCTATGCCGTCTTATACGATCACGAATAATATTCGCTCACTTCATAG
>JAGOGN010000159.1 GCA_017996675.1 Lachnospiraceae bacterium
TCAATAAGACGAATCTTTCCCTCCTGATAAAACACATTCGTATTCCAAAAATCTCGATGACAAAGCACTATTGGAAGCTTTTCAATTTCTGACCACAATTCCTCAGAATGTTCATCAAGTTCAATCAACATTTTACAAAGATGCTCAGGAATTGGGCACTCCTTTTCACGGATGTAATCATAGATTTCTGGCCAATTGCGATAATTCAAATAATTAACCTTTGCAAAATCCAACTTACTTAAGTTTGTTAGATTCTCAAGTGAATGATTACTCTGCTGGACTATTTTTCCTTGGAATCTTCCCAGCTCTTTCGAAGCCAATTCCAACATTTCTACAGATAAATCTAAGCCTGTTTTCCCGTCAATATACTCCATATAAAGTTGAATCTCTTCTTCCCCTATACATCGATTGTAGCATAATGGCCAACGCATGGTTTCTTCAAAAAAAGAACCAAGCGTACTTTCATAAAGATCGTACTCTCTTCTCCAAGATTCTGCGTCATAATAACGTGCCCATTTTTTTTGAGTTTTATGAACAATCTGATAAGATTTATTACTCCCATCAAGCAAAACGGCTTCTCCCGTCAATAATTCCACCTGTCCTAATGTTCCTCCGTGCAAAGCCTTTGTTTCACAAGAATAATCGGTCACTTCTTGTCCAAAATAATTCTTTAATGCTAATTTCATCTAGTCTGTCTCCATTCTTCTCTAGTAATTCCATAAACTTTTGTAATTGTATTAACTACATCTTCGATTTCTTCTATTAGGTCATCGAAATCATCTTCAGTATACTCTCGTAGAATTAATCTTTCTGTTTCTAATATCTGTGCCATATTCTTTCCCCTTTATGCCTAACTCAATTTGAAATTTGAACTCTGCTTAGAAATTACTATATAGTATAACAGTTTTATTGATAAAAGTTAATATCATCCTATACGAAAAAAGAAACCACGACATCAATCGTCGTGATTTCTTTTTTTTATAAAATGATTTAATTATTCCTCTACAACTGGCTCATTCTGCTTTTTCTCTGTCACACGAACTACAATTTCCTCCGGATCAATATGCAAATCAACTTTTCCACTCATTAGTTCTGGAATGTCTTTAATCATAATTGACTCTCCTCTTTTTATTCCTTCCAAATTCAGTGTAATCGTATCAATCATATCTTTTGGCAAAGAAGAATATGGAACTTCAATCAGCAGGCGCTCTAACTGACCAGGCACTTTATCATCATTAGCTAGCATGATATGAATAACACTATTCACTTTTTCATCCTCAGTCAAAGCTTGGAAACTCAACTGAACGATTTCATTATTCAAGGTATTCATTGTTTTTTCCTTAATCTGAACCGGAATCATCTGTCCATCCATATCAAGAGTCAGTCTACTACCTTCACGCTTTTGTTGAACCAATTTGCGCGCAACACTTTCCTCTATCTGAATAGATACTGCTTCCGGAAGTGATTTTCCAAAGACACTTCCTGGTACCATTCCCAATCTCCTCAATTTCTTTGCCTTCACTGTAAAATCTCGTTTTTGAACTTGAATGTTTTCCATTTTGATTCCTCCTCTTTTTCGGTTTATGCTTATTCGCATTATTTATGACAGCACTTCATCTCACCTAATTTAGAAAAAAGAAGGGCTCTTCATATAACGTTATAACACGTAATACCAAAAGCCCTTCTTCACAGACGGTTCTTTCTTAATTCAATTTTATGGCTGCTGTCACTCTCATATATAACACAGTTTAGGAATAAAGGCAAGTAAAGCGGACGCTTCCAAATTTTATCCTGCTATCCATCCACCATCTACAACGAGAACATCTCCGTTTACAAAAGATGACTCATCACTTGCTAAAAATAGTGCGACTTTCGCTATATCGCTTCCTTCCCCCGTTCCAGGGCAGGTTGCCATTACTAATTTCGTTCTCTCATAACCCGACATATTTGGAGTTCCCATTGAAGTCGCAATTTCTGTCTGAATTGCTCCAGGAGCTATTGCATTACATCTTATTTTGTCTGGGATATACATAAATGCCGTATTTTTCGTCATTGAAACGAGCGCTGCTTTCGACGCACCATAAACTGCCCCTGCTGCCGTACGCATCGCGCCAATTGATGCGATATTTATAATATTTCCACCATTTCCCTGATCTTTAAACACCTGAACAGCCTTACGCATCGCGCACATTGGTCCATAGACATTCACCGACATCACTCTCTCATAAGTTGCGTCTGTCAGATTACCAACTCCGCTCATATCATCCATGATTCCAGCATTATTCACCAAAATATCAAATTGTCCAAATTCTTTGATTGCCAGATCAATCATGGCTTCGTTATCCTCTTTTTTCGACACATCCCCTACAAATGGTATTACTATTCCAGCTGCACTTTTCAACGATTTTTGTAATTCATCCAAGCGTTCTTTTCTTCTTGCTACCGCTACTACATTTGCACCTTCTTTGACAAAAAGTTCAACAATGGATCTTCCCATTCCAGATGATGCACCAGTAACTACAATACTTTTTCCTTTCAACTTCATAATTAATACCTCCATTCTTGTTTTTCTTTCAATCTATGTTACACTGAACTTAAAAAGATTTCTTATAAGGAGGGTCTATGAATCACACATTTCGCTTTGCAACCAATCAGGATATCCCACTCATCCTACACTTTATCAAAGAATTGGCATCCTATGAAAAGATGCTCGATGAGGTTGTCGCAACTGAAGAACTTCTAAACGAGTGGATCTTTCATCAAAAAAAGGCCGAAGTCATTTTTATTATGGAAAATGAAAAAGAAGTAGGCTTTGCACTTTTCTTCCATAATTTCTCTACATTTCTCGGTCGTTCAGGCGTTTATCTGGAAGATTTATACGTTCAACCTGAATACCGTGGAAAAGGTTATGGAAAAGCACTGTTAAAAAAATTAGCTTCCATTGCCATCGAACGTGGTTGTGGCAGATTGGAATGGTGGTGCTTGGATTGGAATCAGCCAAGTATCGACTTTTATCTATCTTTAGGTGCTCAGCCAATGAATGACTGGACCACTTATCGCATTACCGGACAAACACTGACTACTTTAGCTCAAGATTAATGATTACCATTCACAATATCCAGATACACCTCTTTTGGAATCATTGGCTTTTCTAATGTCTGAACCGTTTCCTTTGAAAGTTGATTTGATTTTGAATATGCTAACCCTGCCTGTTCAAAATCCGCAATCAATTTACTGGTAACCGATTCTGCTGATGGCGCATTCAAAAGAGGTGTTTCTGGTACATAAATTTGAGTTGGATTTCCAAAACAATTATTAGAATAGAATCGATTGACAAATCGAATAAATAAAACCAAGTGCAAATAATCCCAATATTACACCTGCGGCAATTGCGCCTATTCGTCTTGTTTTATTTACTTGTTCTTGATTCAACTCTGAATCCTGCTCATCCTGATTATCTTGAGAGTCCTCTTCAAACGCCTGGATTATTTCCTTCGCTTGCTTTAGGTCCTGCTCATTCACATAAACATTCTCCCCCAGCGTGGAATAGTTGGCGGTAATATTCAAATACTCTCCTGCTCCATTTGAATCAGAAAACGCTTTGATCCCGTTACTTTCCAGCATTCCAATCATCATTTCTGCTTCTATTTTCGAATTCACGGTAACTAATTTTTCCATAATCATTTTCCTCCCATAAGTCTCTCGTTTTAAGTCTCTTGTTTTAAGTATTTTGTTTTTTTTGTGCATCCAGTAATCGAATCAGTGCTTCTTCTCCATCACTTACCCATGCATCTTCTTCCTCTTCGTTAAATCCAAGATATTCACCTAATTTGCTTTCACTGTCGCTAAATCCCCATTTTCTGCTATAATCATCAATTTCCTCAAAATCAATTTCACCTGCTAAATATAACTCTTTAAATGTTCTTTCCATGCTACCTCCTTGTGATTTTTTCTTCATGATAAATTCTCTCCTCAAGAAATTATAACTCTAATCTCATATACACAAGTTCCTGAAATCCAGTCGTTCTGGAACGAAAGCCTTTCGGATTTCTGCCAAATTCTCGAAAGCCCAATGCTTCATACATTGGAATTGCTCGTGCATTTTGTGCAACTGCATCAAGTTCGAGCTGAATATATCCAGCCTCTCGCGCGCATTTGATACACGCTTCCATTAATAACCGCTAAAATCTCCACTTCATTTTCGCTCTCCATTTTCTTCTTCAGGAACTCACCTTCCTGAATTGGATCAAAACTATTCTCATCCGGATAAGAAAGCAAAAAATCAGTCTGTC
>JAGOGN010000024.1 GCA_017996675.1 Lachnospiraceae bacterium
CTGCAATTTCCTGTTCGATTTGTGCGCAAATTACAAAAACTTCACTTCCCTCATTGGAAGCAAATTCTCTAAGCTTTTGAATCATCGCATTGTTCGCTCCATCATCTGCAAGGTCGTCTTCCCCTACGTTTCCTGCAAAAATAACTGGTTTTGCAGTCAATAAATTAAAGGATTTCATATATTCCATCTCATCTAGTTCATCAAGTTCCAAAGTTTTAGCCATTTTACCATCTTCTAAATGTGCTTTGATTTTCTCTAGCACAACTAATTCTTTTGCTAAATCCTTATCCATTCTCGCGCCTTTAGATGCTTTATTGATTCTGCGATCTAAAATTTCGAGATCAGAAAAAATCAATTCCAAATTAATGGTCTCAATATCACGAATTGGATCAACGGAACCATCTACATGAATAATGTTGCCATCCTCAAAACAACGAACCACATGAACAATTGCATCTACTTCACGAATATTGGATAAAAACTGGTTTCCCAATCCTTCTCCCTTTGATGCGCCTTTTACCAAACCAGCAATATCTACAAACTCAATTACAGCTGGCGTCACTTTTTTTGAATGATATAAATCACCTAATTTTTTCAGTCTTTCATCTGGTACAGGAACGATTCCAATGTTTGGATCTATGGTACAAAATGGATAATTCGCCGATTCAGCTCCTGCCTTTGTTAATGAGTTAAACAGCGTACTTTTCCCTACATTTGGTAAGCCTACAATTCCTAATTTCATATTTCCTTTTTATCCTCCTAAAAAATCCTTGATTTTCAATCCTTTGATTCAATTACTAATAACAAACCATCTTCAAATGATATTTCTCCAATATCATCCACAATTTCATTGCTGACACCTCTTACAATAAAACAAGGCAAATCCTCTGCAACAAGCGGATATTTCATTCCTTTTGTGGTAACTTTACGTACGAGTGGCGAAAATGGGATTAAGGAAACATAGGTCCCATATTGCTCATTTTTCGCAATTTTTACATCCGTTTGAACTAAACGAATTCGATTATGCTCATCTATTAAAATACACTCTACATTTCGTTTCAGTCCATAGCCAAGGAGCTGTATTGCCCCCAAAGTATGATCCATTCTGGTCCCTGTCACACCAATTAATGTGATTTTCGTGGCTTTGCGCTCTATGGCGATTCGCAACGCTAATTCTGTATCTGTCTCATCTTTCTCAGGCGGGTACTCCATAATTAGGACCTTTGTTTCTTCCCGAAAAAGACGTAGTACTTCCGGCTTTGCAGAATCAAAATCCCCTAAAATCAGATCGGGTTTACATACATTATCCAAAAAAAGTTCCATTCCTTTGTCTACTGCTATGATGTCGTCAAAATGATGCTGCTCTAAAATCTGATTCAGAAAATTCTTTGTGACTGAGCCTCCTGCTACAATTAAGGTTTCCATACTATTCTACCCCTGCATTCTGGATAAGAAATCCTTTACATTTTGTTCAACATCACCTTTAAATACTGCAGTTCCCGCAACAAATACATTTGCACCTGCCGTTAGAAGTTCCTCCACATTCTCTAATGTCACTCCACCATCAACTTCTATATCTACTGTCAAATTTCTCTCTTCGATTTGATTTCTAAGGGTTCTGACTTTATCTGTCACGTAATCAATCCTTTTTTGTCCACCAAATCCAGGGTTCACAGACATTAATAAAACCATTTCAACTTGTGGCAAAACGTATTCAATCAAACTTAAACTAGATGCTGGATTTAACGCTACTCCCGCTTTTTTTCCACAATCATGAATATGAGCGATGGTACGATCTAAATGTTTACATGCCTCTGCATGAACAACAATATAATCTGCTCCACAAGCGGCAAAATCCTCAATATAACGGTCTGGATCTTCGATCATCAAATGCACGTCGAATACAAGATTTGATTGGGAACGAATCGAGCGAATGACAGGCATACCAAACGAAATACTAGGTACAAATAAGCCATCCATTACATCAATATGTGCATATTGCGCTCCTGCGGTTTCAATCTTTTCTAATTCATCTTTGAGCTTTCCAAAATCTGCCGCTAAAAGCGACGGCGCTAAATAATTCATTTTGTTCTCCTACTAATATTTTCTATTTTGCTTTAATTCTTCAAATAAATAACAATAATTATCGTATCTACCTTTATTTAATTCACCCGATTCCACTGCATCTTTTACTCCACAGTCTCGCTCTCCAATATGATTACATCCGCCGAACTTACAGTATGGCTCAAATTGTTCGAAATCCGGATAAAATTCTTTTAGATTTGTTGCTTCTATACCGTCTAACTCCAAGGTAGAAAAACCAGGTGTATCCAAAATATAAGATTGATGATCCAGTGAAATCAACTGAGAATGCCTAGTCGTGTGTTTACCACGTTTGATTTTCTCACTTAATACGCCGGTCTCCATATGAATATCTTTCTGAAGTCGATTAATCAAGGATGATTTGCCTACACCCGATGGTCCAGCAACAGTGGTTGTTTTACCTGATAACGCAGAAAAAAGAAGGTCTAATCCTTCTTCACTCTTTGCACTCACAAAAAACAACTGAGTCATTGATTTTTCATAAATTCTTTCAATAGCCGCCTGTTGTTCTAGGCTTCCCAAATCGCTTTTATTAAAACAAATCAAGACAGGAATTTCCTGTCTTCTCATTTGCACAAGAAAACGATCTAACAGTTGATAATTAGGTTCTGGATCTTTAAACGCAAAAATGATAAGAGCCTGATCTACATTTGCCACTGCAGGACGTATCAGACTATTCATTCTTGGAAGAATATCCTCGATATTCCCCAGCATTTCCTCTTGAGACAATACTTCGATCTCAACATCGTCCCCGACCATTGGTTTCATATTGCGATTTCGAAAGATTCCCTTTGCTTTACATTCATAAATTCCAGATTCTACTACGTGTACGTAGTAGAATCCAGAAATTCCTTTTATGATCTTACCCTTCATCATTAATTAGCCTGTGTCAGCGTAACAATAATATCTTCAGATGCTCCGCTGGTTCCATCTTCCTTTATCCATACAAGATGAAGTGTCGCCGTATTCGTATTTTTAATCTGTCCATGAATGGATACCATTGCAGGCAGGTTCATTTCTTTTGCTTCCCATCCTGTAAGCGCCACTCCATTAATCAGTACGGTAACCTGTACTTTTGTTGCAGATGGTGTAGACGCTGGGGCTGTCAGTGTTTTATCCAAATTATAGTAAACATCTTTCTTTCCAGCACTAATTACTAACGCAATAGTCGTACCTGGAGCAGCCTTCTTTCCTCCGTCAATTGATTGAGAAATAACTTTTCCTGCTTCAATTGTGTCGCTGTTTTGTGTTGTACTAGAAACATTAAAACCAGCTGCTTTTAATTTTGATTCTGCTGTTTCTTTTGTTTGTCCTACTACACTTGGTACTGCAACATCTTCTTTACCACGGCTGACAAAAATCTTAACCATATCATCCTTTTTGCCTAATGAACCTGCAACCGGATTAGTTGATATTACATTTCCTGTTTCGATGGTATCACTATATTGATATTCCACTGTTGTTTTAAATTTCTTTGCTTCCAAAATTGACTTTGCTTCTGCTTCTTTCTTTCCACTCACATCATCAATTTCAACGCCTTTTTCACCACTGCATACAACAACATCGATGGTTGTATTTTTATCAACCATGTCACCTTCTTCTACGCTTTGGCTAATTACCTGATTCTCTTTGAATTTATCGTCTTCTTTCATTTCTTTCACACGAATTCCAAGGCCTAAATCACTTAATTCTTTTCTAGCCTTCTCAACATCCATGCCCTTTAAGTCGATCATTTCAACTTTTTTAGTTTCTTTTACTGTATCTGTCTTATCTTTATCTTTATCCGTATCTGTGGATCCTCCAAATTTGAACCATCCTAAAACATTTCCAACAATTGCAACAATGATTCCAACGATTACAATTACCACAGCGATCGTCATAATTGTGACAGCTTTTTCCATTTTAGGACTTAATACGCCGTCATCATCTTCTTCATCATCTTCTTCGTCGTCTTCTCCGTCCAAGTCTTCATCCATTGCTTTATAATAATTTCCACTGGTCTCACTTTTGATTTTATTAACATCGGCTGCAGAGATGACTCTTGTTTTGTCCTGCATTGGTCCTGGCGCGATTGTAACAAAATCTTCATCTGGATTAATTAATGCATTTTTCAAATCCGCAATTAATTCATCCACCGTATCATAACGACGGTCTGGACTTTTTTGTGTACACTTTAAAATAATCTTTTCTAAACTGATTGGTAAATCCTGTGCATAAGTACTTGGACTTACGATTTCTTCCTGTAAATGCTGAATTGCAATGCTGACTGCGTTATCTCCGGAAAAAGGTACTTTTCCAGTAACCATTTCATACATTACAATACCCAAAGAATAAATATCGGATTTATAATCTACAAATCCGTTACGGGCCTGTTCCGGTGAAGTATAATGCACGGATCCCATTACATCAGAATTAACAGTATTACTGCTTGCTGCATGAGCAATTCCAAAATCTGTAACTTTTACTTTTCCTTCTGTTGAAATCATGATATTTTGTGGTTTAATATCACGATGTACAATGCGTTTATTGTGAGCAGCACGAATACCGTTTGAAACTTGAATCGCGATACTAACTGCTTCATTAAACTGAATTTTTCCTCTTTTTTCAATATAAGTCTTTAAAGTAATTCCTTCGATATATTCCATAACAATATAATGCATGCGATTCTCACTACCAACATCATAGATATTCACGATATTTGGGTGTTCTAATCCTGCTGCTGCTTGGGCTTCTGTACGAAATTTTGTAACAAAATTAATATCTTCACCAAATTCCTGTTTTAAAACTTTGATTGCAACATTTCTTCCTAAAATATGGTCTTTTGCCTTATACACATCTGACATTCCGCCCGTACCGACCTTATCGATCACTTCATAGCGGTTTGCCAACATCATTCCTTCACTTAACATAGATTCTCCTCTTACGACTCAATTACGATAACAGTAATATTGTCTTCTCCTCCATTTTCATTTGCTACCTGTACTAATTGTTCTACTTTACTTTTCAAATCATTTGTATCATTTAAGATGGATACCATCTGATTATCTTCTACCATATTCGATAATCCATCCGAACACATCAGAATTAAATCTCCCTTTGTAATCGGAATTTCAAAAAAATCTATTTTTAATTCGTCCATTGCACCAACAGCACGGGTAATGACATTTTTATCTGGATGATGCTTTGCATTTTCTCTGTCAATTTCCCCGATTCTTATCATCTCTTCCACAAGAGAATGATCTTTGGTAATTTGCCGAATTCGATTTTCATTTACAATATATAGTCTGCTATCGCCAACATTTGCTGCGTATAGAACTCCGTTTACAATCGTCGACGCCACTATAGTCGTTCCCATACCGCTCATATGCTCAATGGTAGCTGCTTCTTCTAAAATCTGCTGATTCGCGTTTTGAATTGCATGCTCCAAAATCTGAACCGGTTCTTCAAGTGACACATTCTTAATCGCTTGTGTCACTGTTGATACTGCACAATTGGATGCATAACGTCCTCCTGCGTGTCCCCCCATACCGTCTGCAACAATATAGAGATTCGGAAGATTTCCAATCGGGTCATCGGAAGTAAAAACAGAATCCTGATTTTCATTTCTCTGTCTTCCTACATCCGTATATGCGTATGTTTTCATCTTCCCACCTACCTCTCTAAATGTTTTTGTCTAAGCTGTCCGCAGGCTCCATCAATATCCCTGCCCATTTCTCTTCTTATAGTAACATTTATTCCACTTTTTTCAAGTTTATTTTTAAAGGACAATATAACATTCTGTTGCGACTGAACAAATGAGCGTTCCTTAATCGGATTAACAGGAATTAGATTTAAATGGCAATTCAGTTCCTTGATGAGGCGAACCAACTGTTCTGCATCCTGACTGCTATCATTTACTCCCCCTACAAGACTATATTCGAATGTGATTCTTCTACCAGTCTCTTCAAAATAATACTTGCATGCATCAATAACTTCCTTTAACGGATACTGATTCGCAATTGGCATTAATTCCAATCTCTTCTCCTGATTAGATGCATGCAACGACAGTGCAAGCGTAATCTGAAAATGTTCTTTCGCCAAGCGACGAATCATTGGTACGATTCCACAGGTAGATACCGTTAAATTTCTCTGACTGATATTGAGTCCCGAATCATCCGAAATCATTCGCACAAAACGCACAAATTCTTCGTAATTATCCAACGGTTCGCCAGTTCCCATTAATACCACATTGGACACCCGTTCTTCACTAATCTTTTGAATCAGATAAACCTGAGCGAGCATTTCTCCAGCCGTTAGATTGCGAACCCAGCCATCTAATGTAGATGCACAGAATTTACATCCCATTTTACAACCAACTTGCGTAGAAATGCAAACAGAATTTCCATGCTTATATTTCATCAAAACACTTTCTACCATATGATGATCCTGCAATTGGAACAAAAACTTTTGTGTTCCATCAATTTTAGATGTTTGTACTTCGACTATTTCAGGCAAAAAAATAGTAGCCTTCTCATTTAATTTTTCAATCATTTTCTTAGGAATGTTGCTCATTTGATTATAATCAAAAATTTGCTTTTGATGCATCCACTGATACAACTGTTTTCCTCTGAATTCCGGCTCTCCGATTGATTGAATGAACTGCTTCATTTCATCAAGCGATAGCGATAATAAATCATATTTTCCCATATTTATCCCTTTTTTTCAAGTTTTGAAATAAAAAAACCATCTTGCTTTCCATCTATAGGTAGAATCTGCTCTTCAAAGCAGCATTCAAAATCAGGAAATTTCTGCAAAAACCACTGTACATTTTCCTGATTTTCCTCTCGATTAATGGTGCAGGTGCTATAAACTAAAAATCCATTTGCTTTTACATAAGTTCCCGCTACTTCTAAAATTTGTCTCTGTAAAATTACTATTTCTTTGATCTTTTCAGGTGTCATTTTATACTTAATATCTACTTTTTTGCTTATTACACCAAGACCAGAGCAAGGTACATCTGCAATTACAATATCCGCCAGATCTATTGATTCCGGGTCCAAAATCGTAGCATCTTGAAGCTTGGCTTCTAAATTATGTAATCCAATTCTCTTCTTATTTTCTAGAATCTGGTCTACTTTTTTCCAACTGACATCCCTTGCATCTACCATTCCTGTGCCTTCCAGTTTTTCTGCAAGGTGAAGGCTCTTTCCTCCAGGAGCAGCGCACATATCGATAATATACTGATCTTTTTGTGGATTTGCAATTTCTGCCACTTTCATAGAACTTAAATCCTGAATATAAAATTCTCCATTTTGAAAAGAAGATAATCGTTGTAAGGAGTCGTAATTGGAAATAACCAATGCTTCCTTCACTTCTGGAATCACTTCTACTGTAACTCCTTCTTCTTCCAATTTGTTTTTCAAATCTTCTCTGGAAATCTTTGTAAGATTGCATCGAATCGTAGTTCGATTCGAATTTAAAAAATCTGCCAATATTTGTTTGGTTGTAGAATCACCATAATCTTTCACCCATTTTTCTACAATCCATTCAGGCATCGAGTAAAAGGTGGAAAGGTAAGCACAACGATCCTTTTCTTTATCTGGAAGTGAGAATTGATGATTCTGTCTGACTACATTTCGTAAAATCCCATTTACAAATCCACTTAGATTCTGAAATTTTCTTTTTTTTGCAAGCTTCACTGCTTCATTGCAGGCAGCCGATTCTGGAACGCCATCCATAAACTCCAACTGATAAACTGCACTGCGAAGGATTTCACGAATCACTGGTTTCATTTTATGTACCGGTGTCTTCGATATTTGATTAATAATCGAATCAATTCGAATCTGATTTTCAATCGTACCCTGACAAAGTCTCTTTATAAAACTTCTCTCGCTTTTATCCAAATACGCATATTTATCTAACACATTTTTTATAACAATATGACTAAATTCTCCGTCTCGATTGATACTTAATAACATGTCTAATACCAGTTCACGACAATTAATTGAATTAGTCACGACTTCTTCCTCCAAATAGCATTAAAAGTCTGAGCAACTGTAAAATAGCAGCTGCCGCGCTTGCAACATAAGTTAACGCTGCTGCGTTTAGAACTTTTCTAGCTTCTCTTTGTTCATTGATTTCCAATATTTGATCTTGCTCTAGAGCAATCATTGCTCTTTTTGAAGCATTAAACTCCACTGGTAACGTAATAAGCTGAAATAACACCACTACGGTAAATAATAAAATTCCAGCTTGGACCATGATACTGCCCATAGTTCCTTGTGTCGTACCGCGGCCTAACATTAATCCAATAATAATCAAAGGCCATGAAATCATACTTCCAAAATTTACTACAGGAACAATCGTACTTCTCATGATCAACGGATAATATGCTTGCTGATGCTGAATCGCGTGTCCACATTCATGTGCTGCAACGCCTACTGCCGCCACCGATGACGACTGGTAAACATTCGCTGACAGACGAAGTACTTTTTGCTTAGGATCATAATGATCCGTTAAATTTCCAGGAGTCATTTCTATTGAAACATCTGCGATCCCATTTCGTGCTAAAATCATCTGTGCAGCCATAGCACCTGTAATTCCTCTTCTACCATAGCGTTTACTAAATTTGTTATAAGTGCTTTTTACTCTTGCAGAGGCAATCAAACACAAAACACCACCCACAATTACCATCCAATACGTTGGGTCCCAATAGGCATAAAACATTCCATACGAAAAAATAGCCATATTTACCTCCTGTTATTTTCCAAAACAATCACCAATGTTCACATGATTTCCTCTCAGAAACTCCTCTGCGAACATTCTTTTCTTTCCTTCCAACTGCAGCTCTTTTATAAACAAGCTTCCTTTTCCTGTTCGAATAAAAAATCCATCTTTTTGAACTTCACAGACAGTTCCTGGTGCATACATGCTCCATTCTTCTTTATCCGAAACAACCGTAGCAGACCATATTTTAACAGTTTTTTGTGACCAATAAGTGAAAGCACTTGGCCAAGGATTCAGTCCGCGAATCTTTCGTTCTAATTCTATTGCATCTGCTTGCCAGCAAAGTTCTCCCAGTTTTTTATGAATCATGCTCGTATGTGTCGCATGCTCATGATCTTGTTTTGTGAAAGTAACCAAACCTTGCATAAAAAGTTCAATCGCTTGAATACAGGCTTGTGCACCTAATGTCATCAATTGTTCAAACAAACTCCCACCGGTTTCCTGTTCTAAAATCCGATATTCTTTTTGAAGTATAATCGGGCCAGTATCCAACCCTTCTTCCATCCTCATAATGGTGACACCCGTTACTTTTTCTCCATTTAAAATTGCCCACTGGATTGGAGCTGCGCCTCTATACTTTGGTAACAGCGAAGCATGTACATTCATACATCCATGTTTTGGATAATCTAATATTTCTTTTGGAAGAAGCTGTCCATAAGCCACAACTACAATCAAATCTGCCTGATAGTTAAAAAGAATATCCATATTTTCTCTTTTGCGAATACGATCTGGCTGAAAAACGGGAATTTCATGCTGCAAGGCATATTCTTTTACAGGTGGCATTTGCATTTGATTGCCTCGTCCCTTTGGCTTATCCGGTTGCGTTACCACTAACGAAATATGATGACCTTCTTCTACTAAAGCCTTTAGCGTTCCTACACTAAAATCTGGGGTACCCATAAAAATAATATTCATTCTTCTACTCTTCCATTTCATCAAATTCTTCGTAATTTACATCACGAACTCCACCAATTGCTTTATCCACATACATTTGTCCATGTAAATGATCCACTTCATGACAAAAAGCTCTTGCTAAAAGTTCCGTACCTTCCATTTCAAAAGGTTGTAGGTCTAAATCCAACGCTCTCACCTTTACATAATTTGGTCTCGTAACCGTTCCAACTTTACCCGGATAGCTTAAACATCCTTCATCTCCGGTCTGTTCTCCATCTGTTGCAATAATCTCTGGGTTAATCATTATAATTGGTCCTTCTCCTACATCAATCACTACTAGCTGCTTTAAAATTCCAACTTGTGGTGCAGCGAGTCCAACACCATTACTCTCGTACATCGTTT
Organism: Lachnospiraceae bacterium; assembly: GCA_017996675.1. The sequence continues at coordinate 10,165 of JAGOGN010000024.1, forward strand.
CCAACATATCGTCAACAAGGACGCGTATGCGATCTGTCACTTCTGTAATTGGTCTACACTCCTTTGTTAATACACTATCACCTAGTTCTCTAATTGTTCGAATTGCCATATCTTTCCTCCTAAATACTATCTTTTACTTATTTTTTTTAATAGGTTTTCATCGGATTAAAATCAAATTGAATCATCATATTTTTCTGATCACTTGAGTTTAATCCTTTTAATTTAATCGCTTCTTTTAAATCTGTCAAACCATCGTAACTTTCATGACGACAGTAAATGACTTTTCGATAGACATCCTGAATCTTGGAAACTGATGCATCTCCGCTACCAACAATGGATAGCTTTGTTGATTCTTTCTGAACTTCTTTTATAAAAGCAAGTAATTGTTCTAATTTACGCTGCGCCTCTTCTTCTACTGTAGCAGAAATCAAAATGACCATCAGATTCGAAACAGGTGGGTATCTTAACAACTTTCGGTACATGATTTCCTGTTCGTAAAACTCTTGATAATTTTGGTTTTTTGCAGCAAGAATACTAAAATGTTCTGGTTGGTACGTTTGAATCACCACACTACCTTTACTTTCTCCTCTTCCTGCTCTTCCAGCTGCCTGTGTCAAAAGTTGAAATGTTTTTTCTGCGCCATGATAATCTCCCCCAAACAAGGACAGATCTGCTGCAATCACTCCAACCAACGTAACATTTGGAAAATCGTGACCTTTTACAATCATTTGCGTCCCCACTAAAATATCCGCTTCTCCATTTCCAAAACTACTTAAGATCTCATCATAGCCACCTTTATTTGCGGTTGTATCTGCATCCATTCGAAGTACTCTAGCTTTAGGAAACTGCTCTTTGACAAGTTCTTCGATTTTTTGCGTTCCTGCTCTAAATCCTCCAATATATTTTGAACCACATTCCGGACATTCTTTCGGTTGCGGTATCGTAAAACCACAGTAATGACATCGCATGATCCCACCTTTATGCACTGTTAACGAGACATCACAATGGGGACATCGTATCACTGTTCCACAGCTTCTGCAGCTAACAAAGCCGGACACTCCTCTTCGATTAATGAATAACATCACCTGCTGGTGTTGTTCCAGACTTTCCTGAATCTTCTTTGCTAAAAGGCTGGAAAAAATAGAACGATTTCCTGTCTTTAATTCTTGTCTTAAGTCTACAATGTCAACATTCGCCAATTGTCTCTCACCATATCGATTGTTTAATTCGATTAGCTCAAATTCTCCACTGACTGCCCTGTAATAACTTTCAACACTAGGTGTTGCAGACGCAAGTAGCACTGGTGCATTTCTTTGCTTTCCTCTATAAATCGCCATTTCCCTTGCATGATATTTTGGCTCCTGATCACTTTTATAGGAAGTTTCATGTTCTTCATCAATGACGATTAAGCCCAAATTGGAAAAAGGAGTGAACAACGCACTGCGTGGACCAATCATAATATCAATCTCGCCGTTTCTGGCGCGTTCAATTTGATCCGACTTCTCACCTTTACTTAGTTTCGAATGGATAACAGATACCCGATCACCAAATCTTCGAATAAAACGAGTTACTGTTTGAAACGTTAAGGCGATTTCCGGAATAAGCACAATGGATTGTTTTCCTTCCTTTTGCAATCGCTCGATTAATTCCATATAAACTTCTGTTTTTCCAGATCCAGTTATTCCATGTAGCAAAAATACGTGGTGGTTTTCATGTTTTTTCCAAATAATGTCGACTGCATTTTCTTGCTCGTTATTTAATTCAGGAATTAATTTATCTCTTTCTTCCTTTGCTTCATATGGATTCCTGTAGTTTCTTTCCTCTTCAATCCTCAAGATTCCATGGACCTCAAGGCTTCTCACTGTTGCCATATTCACATTTAATTTTGCAGTCAGAAGGGAGGAATCCATTCTGGTACATTCCCTAATTCCATTTAAAACCCTTAGTTTTGCGGTAGCATTCTTCTTAATTAACTTTTCTTTTAACTCTTCATATTGCTCATCATTTCCTGTATAGGTAACAATTTTTTTATGTTGTGGATTTTCCTTTCGTGTTGCAAGTAACACTACTTTTAACGCTCCACTTAATGTTCCACCAAAATAATGTTGCATCCACACTGCCATTTGTCTAAATTCATCTTCTAGTGGAATGCGCATTTCGATTCCAGCGATCTGTTTCATTCGATCCACTGGGAACTGATTATGCGTTGACAAATTCATTACAAATCCAGATCGAATGGTATTCCCTTTTCCAAAAGGAACTTGCACGCACATGCCAATCGAAATCTGGTCTTCCAGCTGTTCTGGAACCAGATACTGAAATGTTTTATCTACATTTTCATTATTTATGTCAATAATAATATCTGCGTACATGTTACCCCTCATTATTTCTACTCGTTTTTTATCCTTCGATCAAATGCTCTTCGATTAATATTTCCTGGATCAAAACACGTTCATCCATTGGATAATGAACACCTTTAATTTCCTGATAGTCCTCATGTCCTTTTCCAGCTAAAACGATCACATCATCTTTTCTTCCATTTAAAATCGCATAACGAATCGCTTCTTTACGGTCAGCAATCTGAATATAATCTCCTGCTGTCCGATTGATTCCCTGTACAATATCATCCATAATCGCCTGCGGTTCTTCGAATCTTGGATTGTCCGATGTAATAATGGTAAAATCTGCTAATCGCCCAGAAACTTCACCCATTTCATATCTTCTTTGTTTATCACGGTTTCCGCCACATCCAAATACACAAACCAGACGTCCCGGATCGTATTCTTTCAGCGTCGAAAGAAGACTTTCTAAAGCCATCGCATTATGGGCATAATCAATCATCAGCGAAAAGTCATCCGACACTTTGATCATTTCAATTCGACCTTTGACCTGCGCATTTTTTAACGCATCTTTCATACTATCTACCTGTACCTGAAAATGTCTGCATACAGCGATTGCTGCAAGTGAATTGTAGATACTAAAGCGCCCTGGAAGATCTAGCTGAATTCTTTCCGTCATCACCCCACCTAACGTATACTCTACTCCTAAATGTCCACCTTTTTGAACTAAATCAATTTTCTGTGCATAAAGATTTGCTTTATCCGATAAACCATAAGTTTCCATTTGACAGGTATGATTTTTCAAGACCATTTGCCAGTTTTTATCATCACAATTTACAATGCCTAACTTGCACTGCTGGAATAAAAGACCTTTGCATGCTGCATAGTCTTCAAAGTTAGCATGTTCCGTTGGTGAAATATGATCCGGTTCTAAATTTGTAAAGATTCCGATTTCAAATTCAAAACCAGCGGTACGCTTCATCATCAGTCCCTGTGAGGAAACTTCCATTACACAAATCTCACAACCCGCCTCTAACATTTTTGAAAAATTTTCCTGTATCACATAGGATTCTGGTGTTGTATTATGTGCTGGAATACGTTCTTGACCGATGAGTGTTTCTATCGTCCCCATCAATCCAACTTTATAACCTGCATTTTCCAGAATTGATTTCATCATATAGACCGTTGTCGTCTTTCCCTTTGTTCCCGTAATTCCAATCACTTTCAATTTGCTTGCCGGATAGTGAAAAAAGGCTGCAGACATAAGTGCCAATCCAAGTCTGGCATCTGTCACCC
>JAGOGN010000160.1 GCA_017996675.1 Lachnospiraceae bacterium
ATCGGAACTAAATGTTTGAAACTGTGCAGCCTGAACATTAACCGGTTGTTGCATTTGCATGTTTGTGTATTGCATCGGTTGTCCCATCATCGGTTGCCCCATCATTGGTTGTCCCATCATCGGTTGTCCCATCATTTGCTGATTATCTATATTTTGATCCATTGATTGATTACTAATTGGCTGAGGTTGTGGATTTGGTTTCTTCACTTCCTCATTTATTCTCATCGCACTCACATCTACATCCATATTTTTTGCTATGTTATTATACATCTCTCTTGCAAAAGAAAATGGATACAACTGCATAATTTCACTATCAACAAGATTTCCAATTTCCATTCGGAAAGATATTTTAACAAATCGTCCTGCTAAAAACTCATCAATTTGTGATTCATCAACATCTCCACCTAAATCCACTAAATCTGCCATGGGTGGGCTAATGTCAATCATCTTATTCAACATGGAGGAAAGAGAAGTTGCGCTAGATCCCATCATCTGATTCATTGCTTCACTAATCGCACTTAAATGCAGTTCTCCTAACTCATCATTACAATTTGTTCCATCCCCACCCATCATAAGATCGGTAATGACTTTTACATCTTTTTCCTTTAAAACAAGGATATTACTTCCATTTAGACCAACGGTATATGCAATTCGAATAAAAACACAGGGACGTTCGTATTTTGCAACAATGTCCTCCCATGTACAAAAATCTACTACTGGTGTAGAAATCTCAACTTTTCTGTTAACTAGAGAAAATAGCGTTGTAGCAGCAGTTCCCATACTAATGTTTGAAATTTCACCAATTGCATCTTTCTCCTCTGGCGTCAAAAATTCATCTTCCAGACCTATTCCACTGTCACCCGTATCATTTAGCAATGCATTAATCTCTTCCTGCGATAACATTCCATCCATTATCATTGCTCCTCTCTAATTACTGATGTAACCCTAACCGCGTAATTATCGCCACTTGTGCCGGGTAAAGCAGTAAACTTTTTAATATTTCCTACAAATATATCTAATTCATCATCAACCTTTCGATCAAGACGAATGATATCTCCAACCTGAACATTCACAAAATCATTTACTGAAATAATACTTTGACCTAACACTGCTTTAATTGGCATTGGAGCTTTTTCAATCATTGTTTCAATGACATCTTGAAAACTTCTCTCGTCCATTGCCTGCATATTAGCATACCAATACTTTGTATTTACTTTATCCATTACATCTTCAAGTGCAAGATAGGGAAGACAGATATTCATCAATCCATCTACCTCACCGATTTTAATATTCATGGTGATAATTGCAATCATTTCTGATGGAGATATAATTTGTGCAAATTGTGGATTCGTTTCAATGCGCTCAAGCTTTGGTTTTAATTTTACTACATTCGCCCAAGGTTCGATCATTAAATTCACACAAATCGTAAATACACGCTCAATTATTAATAATTCGATTTCCGAAAAATCACGGTTCTTCTCTAATGGTAATCCTAATCCACCAAGCATTCGATCGACCATTGCATATCCTAATTTAGGAGCTAATTCCATTATCACATTACCTTTTAATGGTTCCATATGTGTAATTCCTAATAGTACCGGATTCGATAATGCATTCGTAAATTCTGAGAATGTAACAGCCTCTGAATTGATCACATCCACCTGGACACTTTTTCTTAAGTAAACCGGTAAATTAGTAGATAAGAGTCTGCCATAATGTTCGAATATAATCTCAAGCGTACGCAAATGATCTTTTGAAAATTTGGCTGGTCGGGCAAAGTCGTAATTCTTTGCCTCTTTTTCTGGAGATTGCTGAATGTCTTCTACGTCCAGTTCTCCACTAGAGAGTGCCTGGAGCAAGCTATCGATCTCGTTCTGTGATAAAACCTCACCCATCCAACTCACCACCTGTCATTCTTTATTTCTTATTGATATTGGATGCTTCTAAAGCCAACTCCAACGATCAATTTCTTTCCATCTTTACCGAACATCGTCTGGACCTCTTCCAAAATTTCATCTAAAATTGCCTGATTGTTCGTCTTAAGATCCGTTATCGTATGAGAAGAAATAACAGAGTTTATCTCATTTCTGATTAAACTTTCTTTCTCAGACATGGTTGCTCCAAACGTTTTGTAAGCATCACTTGTTTTATCTAAAGATAAGGATACTATCACAATCGCAAAATGATCTTCTCCATCACCTGCAGCTTTTAAATTAATCGTCATCTTTTCATCCGCTGTGCTAGGAACATTAAACACCTCAATGTTTTCAATTGGAACGGTTGCGGTTTGATCACCTGACCCATTGGTCAGTTCTAAATCGATTGCACTGGCTACCTGCGAAATCAGAGTATTTGCATTCTTCGTTGCAGGCATCATTGTAAACATCAGTAAAGCTGTTAAAACAAGATTCACAAGAAGTAATGCCAGAATAATTACAGATATTAAATTCTTCTTCATTTGTCTCGCCTTTCTAATTATTCGAAATATAGGAATTATAAATCTTAATTTCTACACGACGATTCTTTGCACGACCTTCTGCTGTTGTGTTATCAGCAATCGGATTATACTCTCCGCGTCCTGAGTATTTCAAGTATTTATTATTAACATTTGATACCGTTCTTAAATAATCGGCTACCGCAAGTGCACGATAACTAGATAGCACATCATTACTTGGGTATTTCGTGCTACGCATCGGCACATTATCTGTGTGTCCTTCTATTTCAATGATATTTTCATTGTATTTCTCAATGATCATTGCAATTTTGGTAATAATATCTTTCGCTTCCGACTTAATCTCTGCCTTACCAGAATCAAACAATATTGCTCCGCTTAAGGTCAATTGTACATAAGAAGAATTAAAATCCGTATTCACCACATCTGACAAACCCTGTTTTAAAAGCTCTGATTCGATTTCTTCTGACATTTTTTCAGATTCTTTTAAAGCTTCCTCTTCAAATTGCTCTTTAACATCTGCATCACCACCGTCACCATCGCCATTTGAATTGTTTGTCATTGCCTGATTGTAATAAACATCCAGTTCTTTCAGCTGACTGATTCCAGAACCAACCATCTGTCCATCACCGATGGTAGCACCACCTGCAGGAAGAATGCTAAAACTACTTTGTAGAGATGCAACAACTTGTTGAAACTTTTCCGCATCGACATTCGACATTGCAAATAACAACACAAAAAAACATAGTAACAGGTTCATCAAATCACTAAACGTAGCCATCCATGCTGGTGCACCTGTACTACCTTCCGGGGCTTTCTTCTTCTTAGCCATTTACTCCTCCCCTCCACCTGCTTCGTTCATCTTATTTCGAACTTTAGGTGATAAGAAAGATTTCAGTTTCTCTTCTATTACACGAGGATTTTCTCCTGCTTGAATGGATAATAATCCTTCAACGGTTACTTCTTTTAACATAATTTCTGTTGCGTTATTCGATTTGAGCTTTGCTGCAACTGGAGCACATAACCAGTTTGCAATTAATGATCCATATAATGTAGTCAGCAATGCAACTGCCATATTGGGACCAATCGATGCAGAATCACTGAGGTCTTTAAGCATATTTACCAATCCAATTAAAGTACCAATCATACCCCAGGCAGGGCCTAATTCTCCCCACTTTTCATACATGGCGATGACTTTCCCATGTCTGTCTTCGATACAAATCAGATCAGTCTCCAGAATACCACGTACTAATTCTGGATCAGTACCGTCTACGACCAACATAATTCCTTTTTTTAAAAATTCATCCTCAATACCGTTTGCCGCTTCTTCTAAAGCCAGTAATCCCTCTTTACGAGCGACATTTGACAGATTAATAATATTCTTAATTACTTCGCTTGCATCCGAATTTACTGATTTAAATACCAATTTAAAACTCTTAAATCCATTGATAAAATCACTTAAAGTATTCGATGCAAGTACACCAGATATGGAACCGCCAATCGTAATAATTACAGAAGGAATATCGACAAAGTTACCCAAAGCAGCAAAACCTGCTTTACCTGTCACAATTCCAAATACGGTCATAGCTGCACCAAGTACTATCCCTAGTATAGACGCAATATCCATTTGCTCACCAGTCCTCTATTCTTTCATGCATTTATTATATAATAGTACTAAATTTTTTATCTCTTGTCTACTTTCTTTTACAATAATTTTTTTCCCATTAACCAATGAAATTACTGTATCTGGGGTCTCTTCCACAAATTCTATATAGTTCTCATTCAATAAAATTTCTGATCCATCAAATTTTGTTAA
>JAGOGN010000161.1 GCA_017996675.1 Lachnospiraceae bacterium
ACAAATTCCAGACTCAGATGCCCACTGTAATCTGCGATTGGGGAAATATCTGCAAAAACTTCTTTCAGACCTTCGTCCAAAAACCACTGATAGGAGTCCTTCTGAACTTCAATCAGATTAGGCATTTGCAATACTTCCTTCTGTCTCGAGTAACTCATTCGAACACTTTTTCCAGCTTTCACTGGGCGTATTCTATTTTTCTCCATCGACGTTTCACCTCTCGTTATTTATTTTAAGCTTATTTTACCTGCCAGGATAAAGGGTAGGCTGCCCATTCATAGTAAAAATAAGCGCATGTCACCACAATAGTGCACCCTACATGTTATCACACATGGTCCTCTTTAGTCAAGCAAAAAAATCCAGGCGATTACTCGCCTGGATTTGAACTCTATTCTCAACTGCAAAACAATTATTTAAGAGTAACTTTTGCGCCTTCAGCTTCAAGTTTGCCTTTGATATCATCAGCTTCAACTTTAGTAGCAGCTTCTTTAAGAACTTTAGGAGCTCCATCAACTAAATCTTTTGCTTCTTTTAATCCAAGACCTGTTGCTTCACGTACTACTTTGATAACTTTAACTTTGTTTGGTCCAACTTCTGTTAATTCGATATCAAATTCTGTTTTTTCTTCAACTTCTACTGCTCCTGCTGCTGCAACTACAACACCTGCTGCTGCGGATACACCGAATTCTTCTTCACAAGCTTTTACTAAATCATTTAATTCTAAAACGCTTAACTCTTTAATTGCTTCAATCATTTCTGCTGTTGTTAACTTTGCCATTATAATATACCTCCATTTAATATTTGTTTTTAGAGAAGACTATGCTTCTTCATTGGTAGCTTCTTCAGCTACGGTTACTTCTTCAACTGTTTCAACTGGTGTTTCTTCTGCAACTGGTGCTGCTTCAACTTCAACATCACTTGCTACTCCGTCTTTTTCTGCGATCTGTTTAAGAACACGAGCAAAGTTGGTAATTGGAGACTGAATACTTCCAAGGAATTTGGAAAGTAATTCTTCTCTGGATGGGATAGCTGCAATTTTAACGATTCCTTCTGAATCGTAACAAATTCCTTCTACCATACCAGCCTTCAACTCTAACTTTGGAGCTGTTTTTGCAAACTTAGCAATAATTCTTGCTGGAGCAGTTGCATCTGTTGTAGATATTGCAACAGCGCTTGGTCCTTCAAGATGACTACACAAATCTTCACATTCCGTTCCTTTGAACGCAAAGTTCATCATTGTGTTCTTATATACTTTGTATACTACACCAGCATCTCTTAATTCTTTTCTTAACTGAGTATCCTGCTCTACTGTCAAACCACGATAATCAACCAAGACTACAGCCTGCGCATCTTTAATATTTTCAGAAATTTCCTGTACTACAGGTCGTTTAAGTTCTACTTTTGCCACTTTCGTGCACCTCCTTATATTATTTTCTTCCTCCGACGAGGACGAGGCTTTTCATAAAAAAAGCCTCCCTGTCAAGACAGAGAGGCATTCATAATCATACATTAATGTACTTTCGAAAAATCCTCGGCAGGCCCTACGGTTACGCCTTACGGCACCTACTGTCTTCGGTGTGTCATAAACACAAAAGTGATTATAACATCAATATTTATGGATGTCAATTATCAATTACTGTAATTTCATTGTATTGATCTTAACTCCAGGTCCCATTGTAGGTGACAATACAACACTCTTTAAGTATGTACCTTTCAATGCGCTTGGTTTAGCTTTGATAATTGCATCTAATAAAGCATGGAAGTTGTCCGCTAACTGTTCTTCTGTAAATGATGCTTTTCCAATTGGCACGTGGATAATATTTGTTTTGTCCAATCTGTACTCAATCTTACCAGCTTTGATATCGTTTACTGCTTTCGCAACATCCATAGTAACTGTTCCTGCTTTTGGGTTAGGCATTAAGCCTTTAGGTCCAAGTACACGTCCCAAACGACCTACAACACCCATCATGTCTGGTGTAGCTACTACTACATCAAATTCGAACCATCCTTCGTTCTGGATCTTAGGAATTAATTCCTCTCCACCAACGAAATCTGCTCCTGCTGCTTCTGCTTCTGCAAGTTTATCACCTTTAGCAAACACAAGAACACGAACTGTTCTTCCTGTTCCATGAGGTAAAACTACTGCACCACGAATCTGCTGTTCTGCGTGACGTCCGTCACATCCTGTTCTAATATGAGCTTCGATTGTTTCGTCGAATTTTGCCACGGAAACTTTCTTTGCTAATGCAATCGCTTCCTGTGGATCGTACTGTAAAGATTTATCGATAACTTTTACAGTCTCTAAATATTTCTTTCCTCTTTTCATGAATATAACCTCCTAGTGGTATTATCGGGAGAGGTCCCTCCCACACCGTTTTACTATTCGTCTGTTTACTCTACTACTGTAACACCCATACTCTTAGCTGTTCCTTCGATCATGCTCATTGCACTTTCAAGGGATCCAGCGTTTAAATCTGGCATTTTCTGCTCTGCAATTTCCTGAATCATTGCTTTTGTAATTGTTGCAACTTTAGTCTTGTTAGGTACACCTGAACCAGATTTAATGTTACAAGCTTTTTTAATTAATACTGCTGCAGGAGGAGTTTTTGTGATAAAACTAAAACTTCTGTCTGCATAAACGGTAATTACAACAGGAATGATTAAATCACCTCTGTCTGCTGTTCTTGCATTGAACTGTTTCGTAAATTCCACGATATTTACGCCGTGCTGTCCAAGAGCAGGTCCAACTGGAGGAGCAGGTGTTGCCTTTCCAGCAGGAATCTGCAATTTGATATATCCTTGTACTTTCTTTGCCATTTGGATTGCCTCCTTCAAACATCTTTACATTTTTTTGATTTCTGCGAAACTTATTTCTACCGGTGTTTCGCGACCGAACAAGTCAACATTAATTGTTACACTTTGCTTATTATGATTCATTACTAGTATCATTCCAACTGTGCCTTCCCAGACACCGCCAGTAACTATAATGGTATCGCCTTCCGCAAAATCCACAACTAAACCGTCGTCCTTGAATCCTAACATACTCATCTCGGCTTCCGTGAGTGGTACAGGCTTGGATCCCGGACCAACAAACCCGGTTACCCCCCTGGTATTTCTGACTACATACCATGTATCATCGTTCATAAACATGTTAATAAGAACATAACCAGGAAACATTTTTTTCGAAACTTGTTTTCTAACACCATTTTTCAATTCAACAACGTCTTGCATCGGAACCCGAACTTCAAGAATTTGGTCTTCCAAATGTCTGTTTTCAATTGTCTTATCAATGTTCGCCTTTACCTTATTCTCGTATCCCGAATAAGTATGAACCACATACCAGTTAGCCTCTGCCATAAAATCACCTATGCCTTTTTACAAATTTACAATAAAATTAATTGCGTACTGTACTAGTACATCGATACCAGCAATAATTAATCCAGCAACAAGAGATGCTGCTGTAACTGCTAGTGTCTGTTTGCCGAGTGATTTCTTGTCAGGCCAGATTATCTTGCGAAACTCTGACTTCAGGCCTGTAAACCAGCTTGTCTTTGGAGCTACATTTTTTTCTGTATTCTCGCTCATAATCTTACTCCTTCACTCAATCCGACTATTTTGTCTCTTTATGTAACGTATGAGTTTTGCAGAATCTGCAATACTTTTTCGTTTCCATTCTGTCAGGATGAGCTTTTTTGTCTTTGGTCATGTTGTAATTACGCTGTTTGCATTCTGTACATGCCAATGTTATCTTTGTGCGCACAACTTCCACCTCCACTTAAATTTCTTGCGTTTTTAGGCATAAAAAAAAGACCTACTTCCATCGCTAGTATACTATACCATAATCGCAATTATCCGTCAACTCTTTTTTAAATCGTCTATGTGTCAAATCATGTTACCACAACATATTGAGCAATGCAATACTTTTCTATCTATTTTTAATAAAATTTTCTATAACAATGTAAATTTCTAGTGACAGCCACCGATATACATTGTATAATGTAAATGTATAAATGGACTTATTCTACCCACACGGATAATTAATAGCATCCGCGATTTCAAGGATGAAAGGAGGGGGATTTTTTTGGCAGCAATCGACACGATCTATAATTATTATCTTAGCAATTATGGCCATTCGAATGTGAATCGCTATGACACTCACAAGAAAAGTGAGTTACGCTCAGTATACAACAACATCGTTAAAATTAATAAAGAATCTCCACTCTATAAACTGACCGAAATCGCACAGGATGATACCCAGCAG
>JAGOGN010000162.1 GCA_017996675.1 Lachnospiraceae bacterium
TTTTGAGTTTCCCGACAGAGAAGAGGAGACTACATTTCACTTTAAATTAAAAGAGACTTGCTATGATACCTTGTATCCAATGGGGATCTTATCAAAAAATAATTTGCAAATGCTGGATTTTGAACCAATTACCATTCTTTATGGTGGAAACGGATCGGGGAAAACAACGGCTTTAAATGTGATTGCAGAAAAAATAAAGGCGAAGCGAGACACCTTATATAATCGTTCTAATTTTTTTGAAGATTATGTTTCTATGTGTGAAGTGGAAGAAAGAATGGAAGGTTATGATAGCAGAATCATAACCAGTGATGATGTTTTTGACTATATGCTAAATATAAGGGCCTTAAATGAAGAAGTGGATCAGACAAGAGAAGAAATCGGAAAGGAATATTTTGATGTTCGAGATCGAAGTTTCCGATTGGAGTCCTTGGATGATTACGAAGAGTTGAAAAAAATTAATCTGGCACGGCGAAAAACCAAGTCAAAATTTGTCCGAAATCAGATAATAGACAATGTTCGTGAACAATCCAATGGCGAAAGTGCCTATATGTATTTCACAAATACCATAAAGGAAAATGGACTTTATTTGTTAGACGAGCCTGAAAACAGCCTGTCTCCAGAACGACAACTGGAATTGCGACAGTTTTTGACAGACTGTACCAGATTTTTTGGCTGTCAGGTAATCATTGCAACGCATTCGCCGTTTATTCTTTCCATGAAGGGTGCTAAAATCTATGATTTAGATGAGGAACCTGTGGATGTGAAACGGTGGACGCAGTTGTCCAATGTAAGAGCTTATTATGATTTTTTTCAAGAGCATAAAGGAGAATTTTAGTAATGAGATATGATTGGATTGATGAATTTTTATTAGAAAAGAAGGGCGTGGAGAAGGATTTGCAAAAAGACTGGAACTGGATTCGTTATCAGATTTGTGGTAAAATGTTTGCAGCAATTTGTTTGAATGAGGATGATAGTCCCTATTGCATCACGCTGAAACTGGCACCAGACGAAGGAGCATTTTTGCGGGATCAATATGAAGATATTTTTCCAGGGTATTATATGAATAAGGTTCATTGGAATTCAATCAAACCAGATGGTGCAGTGCCAGATGATTTGATGAAGGATTTGCTGGAGAAATCATACGGGCTGGTTTTGGGAGGCTTTAGTAAAAAGAAACAGGCGGAAATTTTAGGGTGAGTTAATTAGGAGGAGAAAAATGGTTCTTTGTATTGTATTCGCTCCATGCAAGGTCAGATAGGACAGAGTGCATGGAGAGTAAGTAAGTCCTAGAATGACTTTGCATTTTTATAGTTAAACATATAAAAAAGGAGCAAAGTCAAAATGAATGTAATGAAAACAATGTTAAGTGATTTAAAATATTTTATTATTTTGTGGTTATCACAATCCCTTTCGTCTTTAGGCAGTGCCATGACGAATTATGCTTTAGTAATATGGTCGTATCAGCAATATCATTCCGCGCTGGTTACGGCGATGATTGCAATTTCTTCCTATGCACCTTATGTGATTATGAGTATTTTTGCCGGTGCATTTAGTGATCGATGGAATAAAAAAATAACGATGCTGGTGAGCGATTCTTTTGCAGCGGCATGCACGATTTGTATATTAGTGCTGTTGCAAACAGGTTCCTTGAGAATCTGGCATATTTACTTTTTGAATGCTTGCAATGGATTGATGAATACCATTCAGCGTCCTACGGCGGATGTTACCATTAGTTTACTTACGCCGAAAAAGTATTATCAAAAAGTGAGTGGTCTCAAATCTTTGTCAAATTCACTTACAAGTGTCTTGACACCTGTAATTGCTACCGCGCTACTCTCTTTTTTAGGAATGAAAGCAGTGATTTTCTTTGATCTGCTTACGTTTGTAATAGCATTTTCCAGTTTATTATTTTTTATTCGGATACCTGAAATCGAAGGAATTCATGATGCAAAAGAAAGCGTAATCCAATCTACCAAAGCAGGTTTGAAGTATTTAAGAGATAATCGTGGAATCTTGGATTTGATTTTATTTTTGGCAGCGATAAATTTTATTGCGTCTATCTATAATGCCGCACTCCCTGCCATGATTTTGTCAAAAAGTAATGGAGGAGAAGTAGGGTTAGGAATTGTGAACGCAACGATAGGAATCGCAACGTTAGCTGGAAGTGTGATTGTTTCCATTCTTCCTGCACCGAAAAGCCGAGTGCGAGTCATATGTAATGCACTTCTTTTTTCCATGAGTACAGAGAATTTCTTTTTAGCTTTTGGTGGGACGGTCCCGCTGTGGTCCATTGGTGCAGCGCTTGGATGGATATTCATTCCAGTAATGGGTGCAAATATGGATGTGCTATTTCGAAATCACATTCCAGTAACGATGCAGGGTCGGGTATATGCTGCAAGAAATACGCTCCAGTTTTTTTCGATTCCAATCGGCTATTTCCTGGGTGGTTTACTTGTGGATCAGGTCTTTGAACCCTTTATGAAAAGGCAAAAAGGTTCTATTTTGAATATTCTATTTGGTGAGGGTAAGGGCTCAGGTGCAGCGTGTTTATTCCTATTTCTCGCGTTCGCTGGAATTATAGTGTGTTTAGTTTTCCGAAGAGATTCACATATTTGGGAATTAGAAGAGTAATAATCAAGCTCCGATCTAGAGATGAGACATTCATTCTGGTCGGAGCTTATTGAATGTCTGTCAACGTGTATGTTAAGATGATTATGTAGTAAAATAGTTTAATCGAGCTAGATGTGGGGGAAGAAGAGGATGAAAATAAATGTAACATTCTTGGAAGAAATTGTGAAAGCCTTCTTACAAGATGAGAGCACCTTTATAAAGAATGCGTTTAAATCAAAAGCTGGCAGGGCTTTTATGATACACGAGCAAATGCTTAATCGAAAGACAACAGTAAAGAAAGTTGTTAAAAGCTTTGAACAGGGGGATAACCAATACAACTTTCAATTTATAAAAAAGAATTTGGATCAAATAGAATCTATCAAAAAATATATTTGTGATAACCAAATTGAAATATCGGAAGCGTTATTAAACCAAGTTTCGAAATATACAAAAGTGAAAGTGAATTCAGATATAGAAATATGTTTTTATGCATTAGGTTATGATGGGGGTTTTTTCTTATTTGGTAATACCTTGTTTGTAAATATAGCACAATGTATGGAACGTTGGTTTTCTTTAATCGCCCATGAATTGTATCATTCTAGAAAAATAAAGTTAAATTTAAAAGTGAAAAGAGCCTTATGCAATACGGGAGTATTCTCTAATCTGTTTATCAAATTTAAAATGGACGTTTTGTGTTGGGAAGAGGGAATTGCTACATTGGTAGAACACGACGGAGAGAAACCAGATGATTACGATGAAATCATGAATCAGCATAAAGAATTGAAGCAAATGCTATCTTCTAATAAAAAAAAGAAGAAGGAAATCTGGAGATATTTTAACAGTCAGAATCTGCGCTATAAAGTAGGATGGCTTATAGCATATGATCATTATAAACAATATGGCGCTAGCGGCCTAGATTGTTGTTTGAAGGGAGAATAAATATGTCCAACAGAGTATTTAGAAAATTAGGTGTGTCCGATTTGAAAATGGTTATGGGAATGAATGAAGATTTTAGAAAAGATTTTGTTTGCGAGGAGAACGTGAGACAGTTTTTGTCAAATCCTATGAACTGGATTTTTGCTTGTATTGAACGGGAACGAATTATTGGATTTGCTTATGGTTATGAAGTGAATCGGTTAAATAGTGCTGGAAACATGCTGTATATTCATGAAGTCGGTGTGCTGCCAGAATACCAGAGACAGGGTATTGGAAAAGAGATTTTGTGTGGAATTAAAAAATCTTGTAAGTTATTGGGGATTTGCAGGTTCTTTTTGTTTACAGAAAAATCCAATCATCCAGCATGCGCACTGTATGATTCTGCAGAGGGAGAGCAGGCTCATGAGGATGATATTTGCTAATTTTTTAATAAGTTAGACTAAGGGAGAAAAAATGACATATTATCATGCATCATCTGTAAAGGATCTTAAAGTCTTACAACCAGGAATATCCATGCATGGAAAATCATGGGTCTATTTAACTGATAAACGAGAGAATACCCTTGTTTATTTGTGTAATGCAATTGAAAAATATTGTAAAGAAACAGAATTTGCTTATGAAGGACGATGCTATAAGTGGGCGAGCTATGGCTTTCATCAGGATGGAACTATTCAGCTGGAAGAATACTATCCAAACGCTATTTGGG
>JAGOGN010000163.1:0-1366 GCA_017996675.1 Lachnospiraceae bacterium
ATTAAATTTAGCCATTTGAAACCCTCCTTACATCCAGCTTTCTCTCATTTTATAGTGCATAGGGAACACTTCCCCCTGTACTCGTTTGGATAATTCTTCCAACTCGGATACTTCTTCTAGCATACATGTCGTATAACGAACAAGAACACCCGTCTTCTTTGTTACCTCTCTAAGTAATTCGTCACCAGCAAGAATATTTTCCAATATTGTTTCATGAATCAAATTCGAATTATTCACAAAACCTGTAATTTTATAACCACTTTTTTGTTCCAACATTTCCATTTGCTTACATATTTCTTCCACCGAATTGGTCTCTGGCCTATAAATATTTACGACCATCAAAAAATCTACCTCTTCTGGATTAATGTCATCGTGAAATCGACCTAATACATTTGCTCCGATTTCGCTTCCGCCAAGATCTACCACATAATCATAAGAATGATCGCGAAAAGGTTTTACAATCTTACTGGATAAAGCAGGCATATCGCTACTATCCTGTGTTAAAGAAGATGAAATCACTTCAATTCCCATGTCTTCCATCATTAAAGCCCGCTCTCTAGATCGAAAAAATACATTGACAATATCCAGATCTGCAAGTGCAGTACGTTTACTGACCTTTGCCAGTTGAGCCACATAGTTCAACGCAAATTCCGTCTTACCACTTCCATAATATCCTGTAATCATTCGAATCCGTTTATCATCTTTTATCATTCTATCATTCCTCTTTTACCATGATATACTTAGGTACTATAATACCGTAACCTAACCACGATGCCTTGTCAATATCGCTGTATTATTCTCCTTTTTTTCTCACGACCCACCTATTATATCACATTCTTTAGTATCTTATGTATGTTTTTTTATTAAAATTTCGCTTTTTTTCGTGTTATTTAACCATTGGTCTGATTCGTCCTTCAGTAAAAACTAACAAAAAAGCAGCTTGTTCTTGTTTCCTAATAGAAGCCTTCTTTTTTCGCTGGTTTTACACCAACGGACTCTTGTTTTTCTATGGTGGAAATTTCTAAATAACACTCTTTTTCCAGCGACCTGACAAATAAAATCCGACCGATATAGTTGCCGAAATACACCACCCAATTGGCCATGCCATCCAGATTCCTGTGTATGAAAATTTGAGGGGTAATACATATGCTAAAGCAACACGCAGTATTAGATCCACAAAGGTAGTTGTCATAAAAAGCTTAACCGAAGCAGACCCGTGGAGCACTCCGTCACAAACCACTTTTGTCACCATAACAAAGTAGAACGGTGAAACAATTTGCAGAAAACGGATTCCTACTTCCATTACTTGACTATTGGGTCCTTTTACAAAAAGACCCATAAAAAAATTGCCTGCAAAGAAATATGC
>JAGOGN010000163.1:1466-4226 GCA_017996675.1 Lachnospiraceae bacterium
AGTAAAACTGCTGCCATGGATAAAAATGTAACTGCCGCAGTCGAAATCGCCGTTTTCATCTCTTCTATTTTTTTTCCACCAAAAAATTGGGATATGACAACGGTACATCCGATGTTCATTCCCAATGCAACTGCTGTGTAAATAGCGGTGATTGGATAAGAAGCCCCTACTGCTGCCAGACCTCTGGTTCCTAAAAACTTTCCTGCTATTACACTATCTACGATATTATAAAATTGTTGAAACGCTGCGCTTCCAAGCATTGGAAGCGAGAAGAAAAACAAAACATTCTTTGCTTTTCCTCCCGTTAATTCTCTTGCCACTACTCTTTCCCTCTATTTCTTTTGAATTGATTTTTCACAAAAGGAAAGCATCTCAGAAATATAATACCTATTCTGTCTAAAATAAACTTTTTTCTCATCTTTTTTGATATCTACCAAACGAGCCTGTACCAACGTATTCATGTGATAGGAGATCGTGGCTGCCGTAAGTCCGGTTTCTTTCACGAGTTCACTTCCATATTTCCAGTCGTTAGCTACAAATTGCAAGATCTCAAATTTACTTTTATCACTTAAGAGTTTCAGTACAACAAATAAGTCTTGGCTTTTCTGAAGATTTTCTGTCCTTCTGGAAAAATTATAACTTTTTCCGAACAAAATTCCAAGCCCATAGAATGTTCTACTTCTTGCACTTCCTGCTAATCCATTCTCCATTACTTTAATTGTTGACATCTCCATAACAGAAGGATAGACCTGATATCCATTCGGATTATCATCAATATCTAGTTGGAGATACTTCTTTAATAGCACATTTAATTGAACTTCTTTCAACATATCTGTCCAATAAGCTTCAAATTCTTTTTGAGAAGGCAACAGGTATTGGGATTCTTTCTGAAGTAATGTAATTGCCTTTTTCAACAACGCAAACACGCGCTGTGAATGCTTCTGAAAGTTCATGTAAATGTCTTGTACGAGCCATTTTTCTTCATTTGTAATTTGTAAATCACCAATACATTTTAGGATATCCATCGTATCGACTTTTTGAGGTTTGGCGGTTAAATCCTCACTCTCAGTCATTTCTCCCATACCGTTTTCTAGACCGCAAAATTTCTCCATGATTCCTTGGTTAATTTCTTCCTGACTCAGATTCATCATTCGATTATAGAATGAATCAAAACTTTCGTCGTATTTTAATTCATCAAAAAATAAAAGTAATTGAGCAAGACAACCAATTTCACCATAGTTCAACGCAAAATACGTTTCTACCTCTTTTTTCTCTTCTTTTGTAAAAAATACGTTCCACTCTTTTTCAATCGTTTGAAAAAAAAGAATTAACTCTTCAAACTCCTCTTGCGGAAGCTGATATTTTAAGATCTGGCTCTTTAGAAAATCCGCTTTACTTTCTCCTTTTATTTGTGCAATTAAATAATCATAAGCCTCTCTGTTCCAACCGATATTACTTACCACTTTGAAGTTATCCATTATTTACCACCTTCATCTTTATTCTCATCTTATTCAAACTCTAATTTTTTCATTCCTACTACTAAAAATAACACAATTGTAAGAGCTGCACAAGATAAGTACAATACACCAACCGATAAAAATGCTGCTAATCCACTCATTATGAAAGAGGTGATAGGCATCGCTGCAGTTCCCAATGCATTTGTTGTAGCACCAACCCTAGCATAATACTCTTCCTCTACATTGTTCATAAACAACACACTCACCGTAGCATTCATGATTGAAACAGCAAATCCAAGCAAAAACGATCCAAATGTTGCTACACACACTAGAATCCATTTTGAACTAGTGAACAAAGAAGCCGCTACTAAAATCCCATATCCTATTCCAATCATAAATCCACCAGAAACAATTCTCGTCCTCGACGATAAAACTTTTGATAATTTAGGAAAGCTCATGGACCCAATGCCCATTCCAATCATCAAAGCAATTCCTAGTACGCTCATAAATTCGCTTCCTTGCTTTAGAACCTGAACAATAAATGGCGCTTCTAATGCATTAAGTGGAACCAAAAGGGCATTTAAAGTGATTGCTATAAAAAGGAAATTGCGAATTGTTTTTTTCTTCATTGCATAAGTCCAGCCATCTTTTGTACTATTTACAATTGTTTTGAACGCTAATTTAATTTTTTCTTTTGCAGGTTCCTGATACCGAACTAACATCGTAATTAGTGCGCATAAGAAAAATGTTACTGCATCAATAAAAATAGCAGCCTGCACCCCAAGTAATCCGATAATTACACCAGCACTTGCCATTCCCATTAGCTGAACAACTGTGGCAGCTGTTCCACTGATTGCTACTCCATACTCATAAAAATCCTTTTTTAAAAGCTTTGGAATTAAGGACGAAGCTGCTGGCAAATTAAACGATTCAGAAATTGAAATCATCAAAGTAAAGATAATTAAAATCGCTGGTGATATTAAATGTAATACATACAATAAAGCCAATGATGCAACAATGATTCCTCTTATCACATTCGTAACTACAACTACCTTTTTCTTATTCATTCTTTCGACCAGAGTTCCCGCAATCGGTTGAATAACGATGGTAGGAAGGTAATTGACTGCCAAAATAATCGCCGACCAAGATGCGCTTTTCGTAATCATATAAACCAACCAGGCAAATGCGATTGCATCAATGGAATCTCCAAATCTGCTAATAGTATTCGCAACTAGTACCTTCATATAATCTGTTTGATGTAACAAATCTTTAAATTTTACTTCTTTCTTTTCTTCCATTTCCA
>JAGOGN010000164.1 GCA_017996675.1 Lachnospiraceae bacterium
GTTATGAAAGTAGTCGATGACTCTTCCATGATTGTAGAGGAACTTCCAATTACCCGAAAATATGCCTTTAAAACAGGTATTAATATTATGTTTGGCTGCAACAATTTCTGTACTTATTGCATCGTTCCTTATGTCCGTGGACGCGAAAAGAGTCGCGAACCACAAGACATTATTCAAGAAATTAAAACAGTCGTTTCTCAAGGTGTAATCGAAATCATGCTTCTTGGACAGAATGTGAATTCTTATCACCCTTCTTCCAATCCAGAGATGACTTTTGCAGAATTATTAAAAGAAGTGGAACAAATCGAAGGATTAAAGCGAATTCGGTTTATGACTTCCAACCCAAAGGATTTATCGGATGAACTAATTCAGGTTATGGCTGCTTCTACAAAGATTTGCAAACATTTACATCTTCCAGTGCAATCTGGTAGTTCACGTATTTTAGAGAAAATGAATCGAAAATATACGAAAGAGTCCTATTTAGAGTTAGTGAATAAAATTCGCTCGGCCATCCCAGATATTTCTATTACAACAGATATCATTATTGGCTTTCCTGGAGAAACAGAAGAAGACTTTTTGGAGACTATGGATTTGGTGATGCAAGTAAGATATGATTCTGCATTTACATTTCAATATTCCAGAAGAACCGGTACTCCAGCAGCAACTATGGACAATCAGGTTGATGAAGAAGTTATGGCAGACCGTTTTCAACGTCTCTTAGTTGTAATTCAGGGAATTACGGCTGCTGAAAACAAAAAACATGAAGGAAAGATCATGGACGTTTTAGTTGAAGAAGTAAACCATCAGGATGAAACACTTTTAAGTGGGAAATGCAGCAATAATCTTTCTGTACATTTTAAAGGAACGAAAGATTTAATTGGGAAAGTGATTTCTGTTAAGTTAACGACCAGTAAAGGATTTTATTATATTGGAGAACAGGTAGGAAATTAACATGTACGCATATATTAAAGGAACCTATATGTCTCGAAAAAATGATTCCATCGTGATCGAATGTAATCAAATTGGCTATGAAATTCGTGTTGCTTCCACAATCATGGAACACTTACCATCTTTTCATGAGGAAGTAAAGATTTATACTTATCTACACATTCGGGAGGATGCACAACTTTTATTTGGCTTTTTGACGGAAGAGGAAAAGGAAATTTTCCAACTTTTGATTGGTGTAAGTGGCATCGGTCCCAAGGGAGCGCTATCAATTCTTTCAGTTCTTAGTTGTGAAGAGCTGAAATTTGCCGTTTTATCAGGTGATGTGAAGGCTATTTCCAAAGCTCCGGGTGTAGGTTCGAAGACTGCTCAACGCTTGTTAATTGAATTGAAAGATAAAATTGATTTTGAAAGCACGATAGCAAACAGTCTTTCTGCGAATGATTCCTATTCCATCAGTGATAATGGTTCCAGTAAAAGTGAGGCAATTGCCGCGCTTGTTTCCTTGGGGTATTCTCCAACAGAAGCTACTAGAAGTGTACAACAGGTGCATTTAGACGCAGATGCAACCGTAGAAGACTATATTAAGCAGGCATTAAAGCAATTGACCTATTTATAAGGAGAGTTCCCAAATGGAAAAAAGAGTGATTTCAACTCAGATACAGGAAGAAGACCATTCAATCGAAACCAGTCTTCGCCCGCAAAATCTGGATGAATATATTGGTCAGAAAAAAGTAAAAGAAAACATGAAAATATACATCGAATCTGCAAAGCTTCGAAATGAGCCTTTGGATCATGTTTTGTTTTATGGACAGCCAGGTCTTGGAAAGACAACCTTAGCAGGAATTATTGCAAATGAAATGGGTGTGAATATGAAAATTACCTCCGGGCCAGCAATTGCTAAGCCAGGGGAAATGGCAGCTATTTTAAATAATTTAAGCGAAGGTGATTTGCTTTTCGTAGATGAAATTCATCGATTAAACAGGCAGGTGGAAGAAGTTTTATATCCAGCAATGGAAGATTATGCAATTGATATCATGATTGGTAAAGGGGCATCCGCAAGATCGATACGACTGGATTTACCAAAGTTTACCTTAATTGGTGCCACAACAAGGGCTGGTCTTTTAACCGCACCTTTGCGTGACCGTTTTGGTGTTGTCAGTCACATGGAGTTTTATGAAATTGAAGATTTAAAGCAAATCATTATTCATTCCGCGTTTAAATTAGGTGTTGAGATTGAAGAAGAGGGCGCTTATGAACTTGCAAGACGTTCACGAGGAACGCCTCGACTTGCAAATCGTTTTTTAAAGCGAGTACGTGATTTTGCACTAGTAAAATATGATGGAATCATTACGAAAGAGGTCGCTAAGCAAAGTCTTGATATACTTGAAGTAGATTCTTATGGTCTTGACCAGAATGACCGTCAGATTATTTTAACTATTATTGAAAAATTTCAGGGTGGTCCACTTGGACTCGATACACTAGCTGCAGCAATTGGTGAAGATTCCAATACCATCGAAGATGTTTATGAACCATATCTTGTGAAAAATGGTTTCATAAATCGTACACCAAGGGGAAGAGTTGCGACTGAACTGGCTTACCTTCATTTTGGAATTCCTTATTGTCAGAATTCCGACAAATAGTAGTTGTCAAATTGCTATTTTAAGGTTATAATACACAATATATAGTATCCGATAAGAACCGAACCAAAATAGAAGGATGTGAACGAGAATGTCAACGAAGACAAGTGCAGATGTATTAATCGGTGGAAAGATTTACTCATTAAGTGGCTATGAAAGCGAAGAATATTTACATAAAGTTGCATCCTACATCAATAATAAAATCGGTGAATTTGACAGTATGGATGCATTTAAGAGGCTCTCAGCTGAAATGAAAGCAACTTTGCTACAATTGAACATTGCAGATGATTACTTTAAAGCAAAGGAACGAGTAGAATCTTTAGAATTGGAATTCGAATCTAATGATAAAGAAGTATATGATTTAAAGCACGAACTAATTTCCTTACAAATAAAATATGATACCCTGGAAGAAAAAACACGGGAACTGGAGTTAAAGAATCGAGAACTACAACTTCAAAAAGAACGGTTAGAGTCTTCTCTGGAAGATAAGTTATTAAATAATTTATAAACAATGAAGGAGGAACACGCAATGCGGGTTTCTCTTGATTTTTATAGGAGTAGAAATATGAGTGAAACATCCAAAATTGAATTACTAGCTCCAGCTGGAAATTTAGAGATTTTTTATAGTGTCATTGATGCAGGTGCCGATGCGGTTTACCTTGGTGGCGAATTATTTGGTGCAAGAGCATATGCCACCAACTTTTCAAACGAAGAAATTATCACAGCGATTCATTATGCCCATTTATTAAATCGAAAAGTATATCTAACAATTAATACACTGGTAAAGAATGAAGAATTAAACGAACAGTTATTTCCCTATCTTCAGCCTTTTTACGAAGAAGGTTTAGATGCCGTAATTGTACAGGATTTAGGCGTTGCAGCTTTTATCCATGAGAATTTTCCACTTTTAGATTTACATGCTAGTACACAGCTATCGATTACCAGTGCCTATGGTGCACAATTTTTACAAGACTTAGGATTTACTCGAATCGTCCCAGCACGTGAACTTAGTTTAACTGAAATTGCATCCATTCAAGAATCTTGTTCGATCGAAATTGAATCTTTTATCCATGGTGCCATGTGCTACTGTTATTCTGGTCAATGCTTGTTTAGTAGCTTACTAGGTGGGAGAAGTGGTAATCGTGGACGATGTACGCAACCTTGTAGACTTCCGTATGATTTATTAGATGAAGAGAAACATTTAATTGAAAAAGAAAAATACATTCTTAGCATGAATGACATGAATACCTTACCAATTTTAGACCAGCTTCTTTCTAGTGGAATTTGTTCTTTCAAAATTGAAGGACGAATGAAGCAAAAAGAATATGCGCAGGGTGTTGTACGTGTCTACCGTCAATTTATTGACCATATTTTAATTCAACATCAAGATTTATCTCAAAAAGAGATTAAAAAAGGTGTTGCACAATTAACTGCGTATGGATGTAGGAGTGGTTTTTCAACTGGTTATTACGAACACTATAATGGTTCTTCCATGATCACAATGAAAAATGCAAGTTACAGTTCGGATTTATCTAAAAGCGATACTGATTTATTAATTATGCCAGCCAAAATTGCAATCAATGGAACACTGACGGCGTTGGTCGGTCAGCCACTGAAAC
>JAGOGN010000165.1 GCA_017996675.1 Lachnospiraceae bacterium
ATATAACAGACCTGTTATATAGAAGACGAATCATCGTGGTACCACTTCTTTTCGCACCTATTGGTGCCTCATTATACTGGAATATTCCAATATTTCGCTCTAACAGGCGAATCCTGTCGTAATCTTACCTGACGGTTCGGTACGCCGCTCCAAAGCCATGTTCTGTATGGTTCATCTTAATTCCTCTCAGCCACCGGGAATATTCTCTTTAAAGACTAGATATACATACTCTCTTCTTCAACGCTTTTACTTAATTTCATAAAGGTTAACACATTCATTTTTAAAAGTCAATTATAGATATATGAATCCAGTACCAAAAGGTAAACTTATTTCTTTTGCTTCGTTTTCGATGTTCTTGATAAAAAAACATTTTTTCATCTTTTTAAGATACTTATCCACATTCTATAGGTCTGATTTTCTGCTTTTCCTATTTTTGTGGATATTTTTTTATTTTTTATCTTCCCATCGACCACATCCTTTGCTATACTTAATTCAAGTTTGAGATATGCATAGCATATCGTTTGATGATATATCTTCTCTTGTTAGTTGCCGACCAAAGCTGGCTAACAAGTCTGAAGATATATTTTTTTGCAGTTTTTTTATCTCATTTTTATTTAGAAAAAAGTACTCATACAGCTGCTTGATGAAATCTGCTATCTGTTCCATAATGTAATGATTTTTCTGTGCCTTCTCATTAAAGCTGCATGCATGTTCTATATTCCCCTGCCAATGTTTCTGGCGATTGAATCCCTGATTTTCTATTTTCCAGCGTGATCGTCCTGCTTTTACAAGCTTCTTTGCATTCTTATCCGTGATTTCTATGCTGGTGATCCATGCAAATTCTGTTATGATTTCCCTTCCATCCTTAACTTTTCTTTCTGTATATTTCAAAAAATTCACTTCTGTTGTTCTTCCAAAAAGCACGCCATTCACATATTCCATATTTCCTTGTCTGTTCTTTTCCGGTGTTGCATCATATTCTTCTTTGATTGAAGATGCACATCCTTCTTTATATCGAATCAGATAATCCCATTTATTAGAAATGCAGGTTTCTATTACTTTGTGGCTTACATAGAGACCATCCGCCACAATACACAGGGGCAGTCTTTTGAAGTTCTTCTTCAGCTTTGAAGCAAGCCGTACAAACGCTTTGCTTTCACAATCCTGCTTGATTGCCTCATCACTCATCTTTTTCTCGTTGTATTCATCTGAATTTTCGATGGTTTCCGACGCTATGCTGCATACAAGACTGTTGCCAAAATATATTTTCGCTTCCAAAACACTTCTATGATATTTCACAAATTCCTTTTTTTCATCACGGTTATATGTGCGGCTCAGGTAATACTCATTTTTCTGGATGTAACTTTCATCTAATTCTGTCGCATCAACTAGCACGAGCCATCTTTTCAGCACTTTTGCATCGTCAAATGTTTTTCTTCGTATCATTTTATAGACAAGGTCTTTTTCAACCTTTTCTAACTCGCTCGGCTCAATACGCTCAAGAAGTTCGTTCAACGTCACTCCATGCGGAGTATAATTCTTTATCTCGCTTCCCATAAATTGATATAAATTGCCTGCTACGGTTTCATCATTAAATTTTCTTGTCATTTCCTGCATGCTGGATAATCCTGAAATTCCCTTATAATACAAGGTACCAAGCATTTCTTTCATACTATAATCAATGTAGCTGTTATGGCGCGGATCTTTTACCTGTGCAAATTTTGAAAACAACTCCGGATAAAACTGCTGTTGAATCTTATTGCATTCTACCACTGCGTTCTTTTCTCTCTTTTTAATGATGCGTTCTCGTTCTCGGCTCATTTAATCCTCCTGTGCGACTAAGTTTTTCTTTTATTTTACTTCATCTACAGGAAGATTCGTAGCTTTCTACATATTTATTGCGAATTATTTTTACCTTTCAAAACTGCTTTTGATATATAATAATTTAAATTGATTAAAAATGGTGACTTGCCAAGGTAAGTTCTAGTTTGCCAAACTAATTTCGACCTTGGTTAAGTTAATTCCCAAAATAATGGAAAAGTAAGACAAAAAGTACTGATTTTACTTTGATAAGAGTGTAAAATTGGTGTTAAGTAAGGAAAAAAGGGTACAGTTCACCGGGAGTGAAATGAAATCGATTTTTTTGTAAGAGTAAATTCCACCCCTTTGAAGTAAACATATTTAGCTGTGTCCTGGTGAGTCTAATTAATTAACAGTAATCGTCTTTTGAGATGAAACATTTGCGAGAGTCATCCCAATAAGACTGAGTATCAGGGCCTTTCCAGTAGTCCCATGGACCGCTTAAATAACCATACTCCAAACGGTAAGCTTGTAAGTAATTAAGCGGTAATCCTTCCGAATCGGTGCAATCCCAGGGATTGGTTTCGAGATCATGTCCCTGTTGTACCCATTTTCTAAGAAAATCACGTTCGGGTTTTGTCATGGGAACACATTCGTCCATTTCGTGGAATGCTTCCATATTTACCTGATAATCAATTGATTTTTTATCGTATCTCATGACTGCACCACCTTATGAAAAATGGATTTATTGAGTGTCACTTCCTGGGGAGGAATACGGTGGCACCCAAGTAAATCCAGAATCTTTTCACCATACAGAAAAGCGAACATATCATAAGGCGATTTGTTACCGATGCTTTCACGACAATAGGAATTGATATGATCCATCATGAGAGAGATATCTTCCTGCGAATAAGGCGTAAAATCAGTACCTTTTGGAAGAAAGCAGCGTATAAATTCATGATTCCTTTCAGCGGATCCTTTTTGATAAGGAGCACTGGGATTACAATAGTATACGTATGTACGTCGATCATTCTTTTCATCGAATTCAATTGCTTTTGGATTCGAAAATTCACTACCATTGTCTGCAAGGCAAACCCTAAATACGGTCATAAATAGGTCTTTTTCAAGAGAGTCAAAAAGCATGTTAAAAATATCCGTAACGGATTTAGAGTCATTATGATCTCTTACAAAAGCAAGCATCATTTCTGCTTTCACAAAGTGAATGGTAAGAAGAACTTTACTGCCTTTCTTTCCTTCCACGGAATCTAATTGCGTAACAGGAAGATCGGGATGTTTTTCCATAAACTTTGAGTAACAGGAATAGTCCCTATCCATACGACAAGACTTATCTACCTTTAAATGAACCGGATTTTTGCGGGCACAGAATCGTACTTTTCTGGGTAGATCAATATTCATAGCAGAAATAATTCGAGAGTCGATGAGACGATAAATCGTTCTCTCACTAACCATAATGGAGTCAGCATTGGTGACACACACATGGTGAGGTGATTGCCCCTGCTTAATAAGGGGTGAGATGGTTTCATCAAGATACTTTATTTCATCTTCGGTAAAGGATATTCCCGTTCTAGACTCAGATAAATTTTTAAGATAGTCATCATGCGCCGTTGTGGCAATATAATATCTTTTTTCCAGTGAGCAATCAGAGTAGCGTTTGGCACATCCATTGCAACAGTAAGGTGGACCGGAAAGCTTAGGACAAACCACTTGTTTGAACTCCGAGCAGAAAGCATTACACATAGAGCAACTCTTGCAGAGTTTATATCTTCGGTTTGCATGACAGACTGAGCAGATATGGTGTTTATTGCATGAAAATCGATGAGCACATGCGTTATAGTTTAGATGAATACCACCAGATCTTTGAACAGAAAGATGATTACGTACTTCCTTGGAAATGGTGGAAGCATCCTTGCCAAGATTCTTGGAAATCTTTGTAAAGTTCCATTTTTCTTTGAGACCAACTTCAATAGAAGAACGGTCGTCTAGAGTTAGATGTTTATTATTAGCCATGTCAGTACCTCCTGAATTACCAGAACGCAGCATTGTAACAATAACACAGAAATGAGTTTGCCAAATTAAATTCCCAAAAAGTATTTGCCAGAGTAACTTCCAGATAGAACTGGATTTTACTTTGGCAAATAACAGATTAAAAAATTCTATTTAAATAATAATATTTATTGTCACAACTATCTTTTTAGGTTGTCTAATAAAGTGAAATACAATAAAGAAGGAGAATCAAATGAGAAATGAATCCTTTGAACTGATTGACAAAGCGATAGATATTTTGGTCTTGCTCCGAATAATCAATCAGCTGGATGAACAAATCCTTTTTAGCCGCATCTTCTCGTTTCAGCGTAAAACCGTCGGCAATGAGTCGCAGAATA
>JAGOGN010000166.1 GCA_017996675.1 Lachnospiraceae bacterium
TCTGGGGTAACTCTTCACCATCTACACCATATACAAAGAATGCACAGGGAAGAGGACCAGCATGGTCTAACTCATTATTCGAAGATGCTGCTGAATTTGGATACGGAATGTTATTAGCTCAAAGAGCAATGAGAGATGGATTAAAAGAAAAAGTTGAAATGTTACTTGAAAAAGGAACAGATGAAATTAAAGCTGCTGCAAAAGAATATTTGGATACATTTGAATCAGGTGTAACCAATGGAGCTGCAACTGAAAAATTAATCGCAGCTATTGAAGCTTGTGATGGAAGCGGCAAAGGCTGTATGAGAGCAGACATTCTTGCTAACAAAGATTTCTTAGCTAAAAAATCACAATGGATCTTTGGTGGTGATGGATGGGCTTACGATATCGGATTTGGTGGTGTTGACCACGTTCTTGCAAGTGGAAAAGATATCAACATTATGGTATTTGATACAGAAGTATATTCCAATACTGGTGGACAGTCTTCAAAAGCAACACCAACAGGAGCAATTGCACAATTCGCTGCTGCAGGAAAAGAAGTTAAGAAGAAAGACCTTGCAAGTATTGCAATGAGCTACGGTTATGTATATGTAGCACAGATCGCTATGGGAGCTGATTATGCACAGTGTGTAAAAGCAATTGCAGAAGCTGAAAGCTATCCAGGACCATCTTTGATCATTGCTTATGCTCCATGTATCAACCACGGAATTAAAAAAGGTATGAGTAAAGCTCAGACAGAAGAAAAATTAGCTGTTGAAGCTGGATACTGGCATAATTTCAGATTTGATCCTACTCTTGTAGCACAAGGTAAACCTGCATTTATGTTAGACAGCAAGGTTCCAACAGGAGATTACAAAGAGTTCTTGAATGGAGAAGTTCGTTACAATTCTCTTGTTCGTTCAAATCCAGAAAGAGCTGAACAATTATTTACAGCAGCAGAAGCTAGTGCAAAAGCAAGATTCTCACATCTTGAAAAGTTAGTGAAACTTTACGGCGCTGAATAATTAAGATTTATTATGGGGACTGCCATACAGGCAGTCCCTTTTTAAACTAAGGATGGATAAATAATATGAATAAAAATGAGCATGTGATAATCAATGTTGAAAAAGGAAGTATAGCAGAGAAAGTTGGAATGAACGTACAAGATCGAATTTTGTCCATTAATGATTCGGAAATTTCAGATGTTTTCGATTATCACTACTTATGTAATGAAGAAAAGTTGAATTTATTGATTGAAAAGCCAGATGGAACCAGAAAAAATCTTGAAATTATAAAAGAATATGAAGAGGATCTCGGACTCACTTTTGAATCCGGATTAATGGATGAGTACCGATCCTGTTGTAATAAATGTATTTTTTGTTTTATAGATCAAATGCCAAAAGGAATGCGAGATACGTTATATTTTAAAGATGACGACAGCAGACTTTCTTTTTTACAAGGGAATTATATTACTCTGACCAATATGAATCAGCGAGACATTGATCGCATCATTCAGTATAAAATGGGTCCAATTAATATATCCGTACAGACAATGAATCCAGCTTTACGTTGTGAAATGCTCCATAACCGCTTTGCAGGTGAAGCTTTAAATAAAATGAAACAGTTTTTAGACGCAGAGATCCCAATGAACGGTCAGATTGTATTATGCAAAGGTGTCAATGACAAAGAAGAATTAAGATATAGTCTAGAACAGTTGCTAGAGTATGCACCAGTGATGGAAAGTATTTCGGTGGTTCCAGTAGGACTATCCAAATACAGAGAGGGACTGTACCCGTTAGAACCTTTTACCACAGAAGATGCAAAAGAAGTTTTGAACTGTATTCGCGAGTATCAGAGCAAAGCATATGAACGCCACGGAATTCATTTTGTGCATGCTTCCGATGAATGGTATTTGTTAGCAAAGGAAGAACTACCAGATGAAGAGGAATATGATGGCTATTTGCAGCTAGAAAATGGTGTCGGAATGCTTCGCTTGCTGATCAATGAAGTCGAAGAATCATTGGAACAAAAATCAATCCGCAAATCTTTTTTCCATAAAAAAAAGAAATTGACCATCGCAACAGGACTGTTAGCAGGCGAAAGTATCAAAATGCTTTCTGAGAAGGTTATGAAACAATATCCGCATATCCAGGTGCAAGTCGTTCCAATCGTGAATGATTTCTTTGGACCACTGATTACTGTTTCCGGATTAATTACCGGACAGGATTTGATCAGTCAGCTAAAGAATCTGGACTTAGGAAAAGAACTTTTGTTACCAGTAAATATGTTACGAAGCGGGGAACGGGTATTTTTAGATGACCTTACAGTAGAAGATGTTGAGAAAGAATGTGGAGTGAAAATCAGAATTGTAGATAATACAGGATACGATTTTGTGTCATCCATTGTGGGTTGACTCTTGCCATCTTTTCTCAGATGGATTATACTTAAACGGATAATAGGAAGCTTTATAGAAAATAGGAGAACGAAATATGAGTAAACCAATCGTAGCAATCGTTGGCCGCCCAAATGTTGGAAAATCAACACTTTTTAATGTTTTAGCAGGCGATCGTATAGCAATTGTTCAGGATACACCCGGTGTGACCAGAGACCGAATCTATGCAGATGTAAACTGGTTGAATATGAATTTTACGTTAATTGATACTGGTGGAATCGAGCCTGATTCACAGGATATTATATTAAGTCAGATGAGAGAACAGGCGGAAATTGCCATTTCAACAGCAGATGTTATTTTGTTTATTACGGATGTGCACCAAGGGTTAGTTGATTCGGATGCAAAAGTAGCAGATATTCTGCGCAGAAGTAAAAAACCGGTCATTCTGGTTGTAAACAAAGTTGACAATTTTGATAAGTACTTGACGGACGTATATGAATTTTATAATTTAGGTATTGGAGACCCAATGCCTGTTTCTGCTGCATCCAGATTAGGAATTGGCGATTTACTGGATGAAGTGGTGAAACATTTCCCAGATCGAGTTTATGAAGAAGTGGAAGATGAACGTCCGAAAATTGCAATTGTAGGTAAACCAAATGTAGGTAAATCTTCAATTATTAATAAATTAGTTGGAGAAAACAGATTAATTGTATCTGATATAGCAGGAACAACCAGAGATGCTATTGATACAGCGGTTAAATTCAGCGGAAAAGAATATGTATTTATTGATACTGCAGGGTTACGAAGAAAGAATAAGATTAAAGAAGAGATAGAACGATATTCAATCATTCGTGCAGTTACTGCAGTGGAAAGAGCGGATGTTGTGGTTTTAGTTATTGATGCGATTGAAGGAATTACAGAACAGGACGCAAAGATTGCAGGTATCGCTCATGAGCGTGGAAAAGGAATAATCATTGCAGTCAATAAATGGGATGCAATTGAAAAAGATGATAAAACGATTTATCGTCAAACAGAGAGAATTCGTGAAACATTAAGTTTCATGTCTTATGCTGAAATTTTATTTATATCTGCAAAGACAGGTCAGCGTTTAAGCAAACTGTATGAAATGATAGATGTGGTAATTGAAAATAATTCCATGCGTGTTGCTACCGGAGTTTTGAATGAAATCATGACTGAAGCGGTTGCTATGCAGCAGCCTCCAACAGATAAGGGAAAGCGTTTGAAATTGTTTTATATTACTCAGGCATCTGTGAAGCCGCCAACATTTGTAGTATTTGTGAACGACAAGAATCTGATGCATTTTTCCTATACAAGGTATTTAGAAAACCGAATTCGTGATGCATTTGGTTTTAGGGGTACTTCGCTTAAATTTATAGTACGTGAAAGAAAGGAAGGATAAGCACAGTGGTGGGATATGAACGACTCATTGCTTTGGCAATCGGATATCTGTTCGGACTGTTTCAGACAGGATATTTTTATGGAAAGATTCGTAAAGTAGACATTCGAAAGTATGGAAGTGGAAATGCAGGAACTACGAATACGCTTCGCACATTTGGAATCAAAGGCGGAATCATTACTTTAATTGGAGATATTTTAAAGGCAATCGGAGCAATGCTTGTTACCTGGTTTCTATTTCATGAGACTGCAAAAGATGCAACCATGTTGTTGATGGAATATGCAGGATTAGGGGCTGTTATTGGACACAATTTTCCTTTTTACCTTAAGTTTAAAGGTGGAAAAGGAATTGCATGTACAGGAGGTTTCATCCTTGCTTTTCACTGGCCATCTGCTATACT
>JAGOGN010000167.1 GCA_017996675.1 Lachnospiraceae bacterium
TCCGTAACAAACTGGAGCTTCTCAATTTCCGCATCGACAATTGTCTGTGTTTTCAAATTGGAAAGCTCCACTAATTCTTCGTATTTTTTATTTTCTTCTTCTAATACGGAGATAAACTCCTCCATTAAACTAGCCAATACGATTCCTCATTTCTATAGAAGTCCACTATATTTCTCTACTAATTTCTGCGCAAAATCGTCCATGTTCACATCGTAATTTCCTGATGCTACGCGTTCCTTCAGTTGGGCAACTTTATCTTCCCTGATTTCAGAAGCTTTGGCAACTGCCTGTTTTGCAATCTGATAATCTCGCCCAGTCTGTGAAATATGCAATTGATCTTGTACAGTCTGTGACTGAACACTACCATAAGCTTTATTGGCTTTATTCGCTTTATTTGCCTGATAAAGCTGGCTTACCTGATTGTAAGTATTGATACGCATATAGGCATCTCCTTCCTGTAATAAAAAGTATGAAATCTTAGATTTCTACTATCTTTATCGGCATTTGCATTTCAAAACTTAGTCTTTTTTACAAAAAAATATATTCAGTCTTTTCGTGTTTTTTCTCTGTCTTGAATGATTACTATTTGAATTATTTCTTCTTTACGTTTAATAAGAATAATGATAAAATAGAACTGTTACATATATATATTCATTGAAAAGAGGAGACGCCTATGGTATCAGTAGAAAATGGTGTAATTGATCTCAAACTTTTAGAAGTAGAAGATATTATCGATATCAAAGTTTTACAAAGTTTTTTGGACAACTTTGCAATCGGCATGAACTGTGCTGCCGTCTCAGTTAACCGAAAAGGGGAAGAGATTACGAAACCTAGCCATTATCGAAGATTTTGTAGTAACTTCATTCACGAATCCTCTTTAGGCGATCAGAGATGCGCCAAGTGTCATAATGAATTTGGTGAAAATTCAATCAAAAGTGGCAGACCTTATGTTGGAACCTGTCATGCAGGACTAATTGATTTTGCATCCCCAATTTTTATTCGTGGTGAGCATCTTGGAACAGTACTTGGCGGCCAGATTTTAGATGAAGCTCCAAGGGAGAATAAAATCCGTGCTGTTGCAAAGGAACTTCAGCTGAATGACGATTCTCTATGGGATGCTGCGCAGGGTATTGATGTTGTAGAAAAAAAGAATATAGTTGCTGCGGCAGAAGTTTTACACCTTGTTGTAAATGCTTTTGCGGAAAACGGTTATAACCGATTAGAGATTCAGATTGTATCCAAGGATTTGACCGAGAACTTTTTACAGATTTCAGAAACAGTAGATTTATTGGCTCAATCTGCTCAGGATATTACCGAAAATCAACATATTTTATCCTCTAAAATTACGGAAATCAGTACTGTTACAAGGGAAATTGCAGAAGTGCTAACTGCCATTGCAAAAGTAGCGGATAAGACGAAACTGATCGGAATTAACGCTTCTATAGAAGCTGCCCGTCTTGGTAATGATGGCCGCGGTTTCTCTGTAGTTGCGAAAGAAATTCAGACACTTTCCGAAAATTCTAAGAGTACAGCGTTCAAGATTAATGAACTAAATACTCTGATTAGTGACCGCATTAAACAAACTATGGATAATGCCAATAATACCATGCACACCACTGAAGATCAGTCCGCTGCAATGGAAGAACTTTCAGCAACTGTTCAAAATACCGTTCATCTTGCTGAACGACTACGCAGTCTGTTTCTTCTTTAAATATAATGCATAAAGCACAATTTCCGAAAAGGGATTGTGCTTTTTATTTTTTTAATTAGAATAGAATATAGATGTTACTACTGCGTCTATATTCTTAGACCAAGAAGAATCAGGGAGGAGCGACGAGTTATGACTGATGGTGAAATTATCCAACTTTATTTTGAACGAAATGAACTTGCCATTCAAGAAACCCAATTAAAATACGGAAAATTCCTATTTAATATTTCATTTCAACTGCTAAATTCAAGAGAAGATGCCGAGGAATGCACAAACGATACTTACCATCAGACATGGAAATCCATTCCACCACAATATCCGCAATCACTTTTGGCATATATCAGCCGTATTGCTCGTAATCTGTCCATCAGTCGGTGGCGTGCACAACACGCTCAAAAACGCAGTTGCGAACTTGACTACTTGCTTTCTGAATTAGATGATTGTATTCCAGACACCTCCTCGATCGAAGAGATATTTGATGAACATTTGCTCTCTGATGCCCTGAATCAATGGCTTCTTTCCCTTGAAGAAAGAGATCGAAAATTGTTTATGCGAAGATACTGGCATGGAGACTCTGTCAAAAAATTGAGTCTTCAATACGGAAAGACACCCACGCAATTAGGGTCACATCTTTACCGATTACGACAACAACTTCGCTGTTACCTTGAAAAGGAGGGAATTTATTTATGAGTTATCAAAAAAAGTCACTAAAATTATTACAAGCCCTTACCAACATTCAGGATTCTGTTATAGACGAATCCTACTCCATTACGAATAAAAAAAAGTATCGTAAACGGCTTGTGATTAGCATTGCAGCCATTCTCGCTCTCGTTATTACTTCCATAAGTTTTATTCCAAGATTCACCAGGGAAAACAATGGCCTCCAAATGAAAATTACGTATCCTGCTGCCTACGCCTTTGATTCTGAAGAACAATTTAGTGTATCCAATC
This sequence comes from Lachnospiraceae bacterium, assembly GCA_017996675.1. The sequence continues at coordinate 2,660 of JAGOGN010000167.1, forward strand.
AATATCCAGTTAAAGATGATTTCATAACTTCAGTCAATCAGTTTTCCTATCTGACTGCTTCAAAGCTTCTTAATGAGAAAGAAAATTTAAACTATTCGCCTCTTTCTCTTTATTATGCGCTAGCTGTTGCCTCAACCGGTGCAGATGGTGAAACCGCAAAACAATTTCAACAATTGCTTGGCGGTTATGATTCCAAAGATCTTTCAATTGCATGTAATCATTTATATCGTCAACTATACCGGGATAATAATGTTTCTACTGTAAAAATTGCTAATTCATTATGGATCAACCAATCTAATGTGAAACAATCATTTGTCACGAATGCAGCCCATAATTTTTATTCATCCTGTCATGTAATGGATTATTCAGATCCTAGTACCAGCAAAGCAATGTCCCAATGGGTCAGCGAGCAGACCGATAGCCATCTAAAACCTACTATTTCTTTGGATCCTGACCAATTGCTTTCGATCTTAAATACCGTTGTCTTTAAGGGTCAGTGGATCGACCGGTTTGAGAAAGATCAAACCAAAGAAGGACTCTTCACTACCAGTCAGGATCAAAAGATTTCTTGTGATTTTATGAATCGCATTAACCAGTCTTCCTTTACTAAAACTGACCAGTATACTGCAGCTTCACTCAGCCTCAAGGACAGCTACTCCATGACTTTTATTCTTCCGAGTTCGTCCAGTTCCGTCAAAGAGATTGCCAGCTCACCAGAACTACTCCAGTCTATCTTTTCGCAGGAACCTACTGGCTATGGAAAAGTTACCTGGAAAGTACCAAAGATGGATTTTTCTTCTTCCTTTAAGTTAAATGATTCGTTAAAAGAACTAGGTTTAAGCTCCGCCTTCTTGCCATCAGCTAATTTTTCTAACATGATAGAAGGTCCTTCCTGGATTGGTACCGTCAATCAAAATACTCGAATCACTTTAGACGAGGAAGGGGTAACAGCATCTGCCTTTACTCAAATTGACTACAATGGTTCCGCTATGCCAACCGATGAAGCAAAGATGATTCTTGACCGACCGTTTTTATATGCCATTACTTCTGGAAATGGCTGTGTACTATTTATCGGTTGCTATAATCGGCCATAATTCTTAATAACGACTTTTGTGGCAGGTAAAATAAATCATTTGATACTGCTTTGCTTTTTTATCTATAAAGTCGTTCGCTGCTGCTAAGTACCGATCATCAAGATTAATAAAAGGATCATCTAAAATTAAAATTGGTGCATCCTTTTCTGAATAAACTGCATCTACAAGTGCAAATCTTAAACACAGTTCCAGCAGGTCGCGGGTACCTTTACTTAAAAAAGCTTGGTCATGGAGTTCTCCGTACTCCTCGACCTGCAAATGGAGCTGAATATCCAGTTCATAACTTTCCCAATTCATGGCCTGCATTTCCTGCAAATTCGCTTGAAATGCTTTTCTTAAAGGAGTCAGAAATCTGGAAGAAAACTGATTTTTTGCCTGGATCATCGCTTCTTTGGAAAT
>JAGOGN010000168.1 GCA_017996675.1 Lachnospiraceae bacterium
ACTTTTTCATTATACCTCTTTGAAAAAAAGGAGTCTATCCTATATTGAAAATTTAGTAGAAAGATCATACAAAAAAAGAACATTCCTCTTTTTTTATCAGGAGAAATGTCCCTTTATGCTTATTTTTTATTCAATGGATTTTAACGATTCTGCCATTTTTATGTTGTGTAATTTTCGTTTCATAAACTGATTTACAATCATTCCAAATAGAAAGGTAAATGCAACACTATATACATAACTAAGAGGTAAAATACGTACATCAAAGGAAACCATATCAATGTCAATATTATACATTACAAATCCATGTAACATTTTTCCAAGAAGAATTCCTACCAATGCTCCAATTCCTGTTAAAACCATATTTTCCCGAAATACATAATGAGCGGTTTCTTTTGGATAAAATCCCAATACTTTAATGGTAGCAATTTCTCTTATTCTCTCTGTTATATTTATATTGGTTAAATTATATAACACAATAAATGCTAACATTCCCGCACATATAATAACTAAAATTACAATATAATCAAGACTTTTCATCATACTTTGGAATCTTTGTAGCATTGCATCATTCACGGTAACAGAGGTAACATGATCTAAGCTCATTAATTTTGCAGATGCTTCCGCTACATTCTTATCCTGTTTCACATTTACATAAGCGGTTTTATACTCTGGTTCCTGATTTCTATTTTCTAAATAAGTATCTGGACTAATATATGCATAGTTGCTTACAAAATTTTCATTAATGCCAACAACTTCTACTTTCATTTCTTTTAAATCTGTATCACGTAGGGTAACCATGTCTCCGATTCCAACTCCTAATTTCTTTGCAATCTTTTCCGTGATTACAACTTGATTTTTCTTCGGATAAGAGATAGCTTTTTGATCTTTTGTATGAAGATTAAAAAATGGATCTATGTTAGTGACCTGATTTGGCACTACTAAAAATAATGATTTTATCTTTCCATTTGCTTCTATATCAACCGTTTCTTCTTGGGCAAATAGCACAGAATCTACTTCCGCTTTGGAATCTGATACAAAATCTTCTTTTTGCTTTTCAGAAAGCGGGTCTTCAAAACTGACCGCTCCGTCATATAGTTGTATTTCACTATATTGCTGCTTGGCTACATCTGCGATGGAATCTTTAATACCGAATCCTGTAACTAATAGTGCAGTACATCCACTAATGCCGATTACCATCATAAAAAATCTTTTTTTGTAACGAATCATATTTCGAATGGATACTTTATGAAGGAAGGAAAAGCGATTCCATATGAATCCTATTTTTTCAAGAACAATACGTTTCCCGTTTTTCGGAGCTTTAGGTCTTACCAGTTCTGCTGCCACAGAATTTAATTCCTGTACACATGAAAAATAAGTAGCTCCTACTGCACAAATCATTGCCACTGCCATAGAAATTAAGGCTAATGGTAAATCAAATAAATATTGGATTTCTCCAAATCCATACATCATGGCATACGCCTGCCATATGGTATACGGAAAAATAAGAGAACCTGCTAAAAATCCCAGAATTCCACCAATCATAGCGGCACTTCCTGCATAAAATGTATATTTTCCCATAATTTTTCTACGACTGTAACCCAGTGCTTTTAAAACTCCAATCTGGGTTCTTTGCTCTTCTACCATACGATTCATAGTAGTAATACATACAAGCGCTGCCACCATAAAAAAGAAAATAGGAAACACCGTGGAAATTCCAGCAACAATATTAGAATCACTTTCAAAACACACATATCCTACATTGGTATTTCTTCCAAGTACATAATAATCAGGTTCTTTTATTTTGCTTACTTCATCTTGCGCATCTTTTATTTTTTCTTCCCCATCTGCAATTTTAGTATTAAATTCTGCTAAGGAATCTTCGTAGGATTTATTATTTTCATCTAATTTCTCTTGGGCTACTTCTACTTGTGATTGTCCTTCTTTTATTTTCTGTAAACCCTGATTTACCTGAAGTAGAGATGCTTTTAAATATTCTTCTTTTTGTGTAATAGTAGCAACCAAAACAGGATCTGCCTGAGCCCCTAATAATGCCAGCTGACTTTTATTTGTTTCTATTTCCAAAAGTCCTGCCTCAATTTGCGCTTTTTGATTGATCAGATCCTTATTATTTTGATCTAATGTATGCTTCTGCTCATCAAGTTGCAACTGTCCATCTACCAGTTTTTGTTTTCCATCGGAAAGATCTTTTTGTGCCTTTGTTTTTTGATCATCTAATTCTGTTTTGGCATCTTCTATCTTATGATTGGCATCTTTCAAAATAGATTCATATCTGGCTGTTACCATTGCTCCAACTTCTTTTTTCATTTCTGGTTCTTGCTCTTTGATAAAGTCTTTATATTCTTTTGAGTAGATATCCCAATTTTTTCCATAAGACACATCTAATTCTGTATAATAATCACTATGAAATCCCGCTTTATTCATATATACAAAACAAGCAATTTTTCCATTTCCAAGAGAAGTGGTTCCTCTTTCAAAATTCATATAGATGGGAGAAGATACTGCACCTACAATGGTATATTCTTTGTAAGAAAACAAATCGAGTGTATCCCCTTCGTTTGTGTCAGAAAGGGTAATGGTATCTCCGATTTTAAATCCACTTGCCGTCAAATAATACGAGTCGATTACACATTCATCTGCCTCTTTTGGCATCCGACCGCTCTTTAACTCCACTTTATTTACCTGGTCTGTAATGGAATGTATCTTGATAACCTGCTCAAGCCCGTCCTTATTTACACAAATCACATCACTAGAATAAGCTCCTTCTGCGATACCATTTTCCATATATGTTTTTATAGAATTCAGATCTTTTTCTTCAAATCCCAAAGTTGAAATCAAACGAAAATCATATAAATTTTGTTGATTCACATAAGTATTTGCGGTTTGAATCATGGCAGGTTTTGTTACTCGCAATCCTGCAAAAAAGCCTACTCCTAAGGCTACAATTGCCATAATCGCAAGATATCTTCCAAGACTTCCCTTAATTTCTCTATAGGTACTTCTTTTTAACATTGACTTCATATTGTGGCTCCTTTTTTAAGCATCCATTTTACCACTCAATTTCTTCCACTGGTATCACGTTTTGATTGATTTCTATTTTACGAACGGATCCATTTTTTACAGTGATAATTCGATCTGCCATAGCAGCAATTGCTTGATTATGGGTAATTACCACAACTGTTTTACCACCTTTTCTACAAGTGTCTTGCAACAGTTTAAGTACGGATTTTCCTGTATTATAATCCAGCGCTCCCGTTGGTTCATCACACAATAAAAGTTTCGGATTCTTTGCCAGTGCTCTTGCAATTGCAACTCTTTGTTGCTCTCCACCAGATAGTTGGGCTGGAAAATTGCTAGCTCTGTCTTTTAATCCCACTTCTTCAATAACTGTTAGTGCATTTCGTGGATTTTTACATATTTGAGATGCCAATTCCACATTTTCTACTGCAGTAAGATTAGGTACCAAGTTATAAAATTGAAATACAAAACCTACATCGTATCTACGATAGGTTGTTAATTTTTTTTCATTAAATTCAGAAATTCGATCCCCATCTAAATACACTTGTCCTGAGGTAAGGCTATCCATCCCTCCTAGGATATTTAAGATAGTAGTTTTTCCTGCACCAGACGCACCAACAATAACACAGAATTCGCCTTTTTCAATTTCGAATGTAGTGTCATGAAGTGCCTGAATATCTACTTCCCCTACCCGATATGTTTTATATACATCTTTAAATTCCACAAATGCCATTTTTATTCTCCTTATCTTAACCTGCTTACTCTTCCATCATTTCTTCTATGTATCCTCTATCCCATAAAAGAACTCTTAATTTTTTAGCAGCATCCACTGCTGGTGTAGTAAAATATTGGTTTGTCATAACTGCACCTACCATTTTTTCATACCTAAATTCCACGTGCATTTTTTATTAGCTTAAAAGAACACTATTTCAAGAAGAATTTAAACTGATACTCCCACATTGTAACATTATTTACCAGCACCTTTCAATCTTTCTCAATAAATTATTGATTGCAACTTTGGAGTAAAGATACTTATTAAACCCTGCAAGTTATCCACAGAGCAACACTCGATTTTCAAGATGATATCTTTATTATACCAGACATT
>JAGOGN010000169.1 GCA_017996675.1 Lachnospiraceae bacterium
CCATATTAGAAAATTCCATGCAACCAGTCTATTATGTTATTGCAATGTTAGGAATCATGATTGTTCTGTATCTTGGAGGCACAAAAGTGATTCAGGGAAGTTGGACGGTTGGTATTTTTTCAACGTACGTCGCACTGTTTTCAGCCTTGGCAGTAAAGGCAAGTAAGGCAGCAAAGCTCTTTAATTCTGTGCAGAAATCACAGGTTTCGTGGAAGAGAATTCAGCCCTATCTAGAAGAGTATCAAAGTAAGGTTCCTTCTTCGAATAGGCGTAGCGATGATACATTGCTTGAAGTGGAAAATCTTTCTTTTTCTTATGGAGAAGAAAGAGAAAATATCGTTGACCACCTAAGCTTTCGCGCTTTGGGAGGGGAAATGATCGGCGTAACAGGGGCGATAGCATCCGGAAAATCGACACTGGGAATTGCTCTTTTGGGGATGTATCCATATTTAGGAAGTATTAAAGTAGATGGAAAGCAATTAAATGAGTACTCTGAAGTGGAAAGAAGTCAGATGATTTCCTATATGGGGCATAAGCCTCAACTTCTTTCCGATTCAATTTATCACAATATCACATTAGGCAGTAGTGCAGATATCACTTCTGTTTTAAAAGATGTATGCTTTGATATAGATTTAGAGACCATGCCTGATGGACAACATACTTTAGTTGGCAATGGAGGAGTGAAGTTAAGTGGCGGACAACAAGCGAGAATCGCACTTGCCAGAGCACTTCTTTTCAAGAAGAAAATTATCATTTTAGACGACCCTTTTTCCGCTGTTGATATGAAAACCGAAGAGCGTATTATTGAAAATTTAAAGAATAATTATAAAAACAGCCTCATTATCATTATTTCTCATCGATTGGCTATCTTTCATAATATAGACCGAATCATTTTATTAAAGAACGATCAGACTTATGAATATGGGACGCATCAGGAGTTAATGAGTCAGTCGGAACTCTATTCCACCATCTACCGCTTACAATACAATGAGGGGGGTAAGGGACATGAAGCGTAATTTGATGAACAGATCTGTTTTAAAAGTCCTGAAAAAAAATGTTGGAATCAGTATCTTGTTACTGTTTTCCATTGGTGGTGTCGTAATCGCTAGTTTAATCCCGCCACAAATCTTAAAATATATTGTTGATCATAATCTTGTTCCACACAAATCGGAACATTTATTGGTGGCAGCAGTTTCGTATGTTGGAGTACTTCTTTTTATTGGCATTTTTGATTTTGCCAAAGAAGCGATTCTCACGATTTTAGGGCAGAAAATCACCAAGGAAATCAGAATTGGAATGATGGAAAAGATGGAAAGAATGAATGCGAGGTTCTTTTCTAACAATAGTTCTGGAACTGTGGTATCTAGGTTTACCAATGATGTTGACGCAATTAATTCCCTCTTCACAGGCGGGATAATTGGTATGATGGTTGATTGCCTTAAAATCATTGGTATTTTGTTTTCAATTTGGATGTTTAGCGGAAAGCTTGGAATCGTAACGTTATTTTTGTTGCCAGTGATTTTTGGAATCACACGGCTGTTTCAAAAAAGAATGCTGAAAGCGCAGATTGAAAATCGAATCTTAATAGGCAGGGTCAATAATCATATTTCGGAAAGCTTAAAAAATATACAAATGATTAAATCCTATAGTAAAGAGAGCTATATGGAAGAAAATTATAAGAAACAGTTAATTGATAATTACAAGACGGTGGAGAAAGTCAATTTTTATGATTCCATTTATGCTCCATTTATTCAGTTGATTCGCGCTGTGGTAATAGCTTTCATCGTTGTATTGTCTTCGAAACAATTGAATATACTTGGAATATCGTTGGGTATGATAGCGGCATCCATCGAATTATTCTCCAACTTGTTTTCGCCAGTTGAAAATCTTGGAATGGAACTTCAAAATATTCAACAAGCAGTATCAGGTATGAAACGCGTGAACGATTTTTTTGATGAGTTGGAAGATGATTGTAAAAAAGAAATCACGTCGAATGAGTTAATTCCTGATAGAGAAAAAGTGCAATTATCGTTTCAGGACCTTACTTTCTCCTATGAAGAGGATAGTGAAGTGATTCAAAATATGAGTCTTGATTTGAGACCAAATGAGAAGGTTACATTCGTGGGAAGAACAGGCGTTGGTAAGACCACTCTTTTTAAACTGATTATGGGAATATTAAAACCAACATCAGGTAGAATCACAATCAATGGAGTGGATGTGAATGATATTCCAAACACAGAAAAGCGTAAAATTTTCGGGTTTGTGGATCAAAGCTTTCATTTAATTAAAGGCACGGTGGCAGAGCAAATCAGTTTGCAAGATGAAAGTATTTCGAGGGCTCAAATTAAAAAAGCATTGAATTTTGTTGGACTAGCTGAATATGTAGGTTCTTTAGAAAACGGAATCGATACATTAGTTACCAGTGAAGCACTTTTCTCACACGGGCAAAAACAACTCCTTTCTATTGCAAGGGCGATTGTGACGAATCCACCAATTCTGCTTTTAGATGAGATTACGTCTAATCTGGATTCAATCACAGAGGAAAAGATTGTGTCTGTACTTCAAAAAGCGAGTGAGAAACACACGATATTGTCCATTTCGCACCGATTGTCTACCATTGTTGCCAGTGACCGAGTTGTTATTTTGGAACATGGAAAAATTAAAGGTGTCGGTTCACCTGAAGAACTTTTAGAAAGCGACGAATGGTACCGCAGCCATATTGCTTTAGAAAAATTAACATGGAATTAAGAAAAAGGGGGAAGATTCCATTTTTCCTGAAATTATTCAGGACTGGCAAAAAATTAGAGATCGTGTGCGACCAATTGTGAAAGCTGGAATGAAAGAAATAGGAGAATAAGTTTTCTATTGTGAAAGGAGAAGTAACATTTGATGGAAAGAAAAGTAAAAAACCAAATTCAAGGGTATCGGACAACAGATGGAGCAGGCGTAAGTTTAGTAAGAGTATTAGGAAATACAACTGTAGTAGAATACGATCCGATTTTAATGTTGGATTCGTTTGATAGCATGAATCCAGGTGATTACATTGCTGGCTTCCCGATGCACCCTCACAGAGGAATTGAAACGATTAGTTATATTTATAAAGGAGCCATGACACATAAGGATAGTCTTGGTAATGAGGACACAATTGAAGATGGGCAAGTTCAGTGGATGACGGCTGGATCGGGGATATTTCACGAGGAAAAGTTGCCTGAAACGGATAGATTATTAGGGGTACAGCTATGGTTAAACCTTCCTGCGGAAGATAAAATGGTGGATCCAGAGTACCATAGTATAAAAAATTCAGAAATTGAAGAAATGGCAATCGATAAAGGTAAATTACGCTTGCTTGCTGGAAATTATAAAACGATCAAAGGATATCAGAGTAAGTATCTCCCATTGGATTATTATGATATTCATTTAGAAGAGAATGCTACCTTTAGAATTGAAACAGACAATAGCCGTTCTGTTATGGTATTTTTATTACAAGGAGAGTGTGAAATTGATGGAGTGGTAATTCAAGAAAAGACAGCGGCAAAGTTGACAGACGGAGATTTTGTAGAATTGAAAACCAGAATGAAACAGGCGCAAATCTTATTTATGAGTTCACAAGCAATTGGCGAACCTGTCGTTTGGGGCGGACCCATTGTAATGAGTACGCAACAAGATTTAAAACAGGCCTATGAAGATTTGCGAAATCAAACATTTATAAAAAGGAAAATCTCCTATTAAAATGACGAAAGGATTGGTGTAACGGGATGGAGAAAATTAAAATATTAGCAATTGTAGGTTCGTTGAGACAAGGATCCTATAATAAAAAACTGGCGATTTGCGCAAAAGAAATCATGAAGAATGAGGTGGATTTTGAGATTTTGAATTATGATGAGGTGCCTTCTTTTAATCAGGACAAAGAATTCCCTACTCCAGAAGCAGTGCGTGTAGTACGGGAAAAAGTAAAAGCAGCAGATGGAATCTGGTTTTTTACGCCAGAATATAATCACTTTTTTCCAGGAGTATTAAAGAACCTGATTGACTGGCTGTCACGTCCAGAAGAAGGAACGAAATCACGTGTTCTTTCCAGAAAACCTGTCGCAATTAGCGGTGCGACACTAGGAATGTCGGGAACTGGGATTGCACAGGAT
>JAGOGN010000025.1 GCA_017996675.1 Lachnospiraceae bacterium
TCCGATCGTAATGTTCCATTCGCTTATCCGTCATTTTATTGTTCAAATCATCTTTGATAATTCGATGAATCTGTAAATCCGGATATCTTCGAATCGGTGAAGTAAAGTGACAGTAGTATTTTGCTGCCAGACCAAAATGTCCCAGATTATCTGTGGTATAACGGGCCTGTCTCATACTTCTTAACGTAATTCGACTAATTAATGCTTCCTGTGAAGTCCCGTCAATACTGGTTAACAGTTTCTGTAATTCCATTGGATGCATGGTATCTTTATCACCTTTTAAAATATAGCCAAAATTTTGAATAAAGGTTTTCAACTTGGCAATTTTCTCAGGATCTGGTTTTTCATGTGTACGGTAAACAAATGGAATTTCTTTCCAAAAATAAGCTTCTGCTACCGTTTCATTTGCTGCTAACATAAAGTCCTCAATTAACTTGGTTGCTACATTTCTATCATATGGTTGTATACTAACTGGTCTGCCCATGTCATCTAACTTCATTTTTGTTTCTGGGAAATCAAAGTCGATGGATCCTCTATTCTTCCGATTCTCGCGTAGTAGCGATGCCAATTTACCCATTTCTTCAATCATTGGAACTTGATCTTTAAAAGTTTCTCGCTCTGATGCAATTGGATTTTCTAATATTTCTTTCACTTGAGTGTAAGTCATTCGATGATTTACATTAATCACAGATTCCACGATTTCATGACTCAATATCTTTCCTGTTTCGTCAATATTCATGATACAACTAAGTGCAAGTCGATCCACTCCTTGATTGAGGGAGCAAATTCCGTTCGATAATTTATGAGGTAACATCGGAATAACCCGGTCCACTAAATAAACACTGGTGCCACGTTCCTTTGCTTCTTTATCTAAATTTTCATTTTCTTTCACATACTCACTGACATCGGCAATATGAACTCCAAGTTCATATCCAGAAGGAAGTCGGCTTAAACTAACTGCATCATCTAAATCTTTTGCATCTTCGCCATCGATGGTGATCATCGCTACCTGACGTAAGTCCCTTCGTTCCATATAATCCGATACAAGCACTTCATCTGGAATAGTCATTACATCATCCAAAACTTCTTTTGGGAAATCAACAGTAATTCCAAACGCTTTTACAATGGATAGTATATCTGTTCCAGGATCATTTACATGACCAATGATTTCTACTATCTTTCCTTCTGGCTTGTTTTTCGCTGACTGATATTTTGTAATTTCTACAACTACTTTATGTCCCGTTACCGCACCCATGGAATATTTCTGATCAATAAAAATATCCTGATTGATACGCTGATCATCTGGTCTTACGAATCCAAAATTTTTATTCTTTTCGTAATATCCAACAATGAGATTTGTGCCATGCTCAATTATTTTAATTACTTTTCCTTCACGACGTTTTCCAGCAGGTGCACTTAAAATCGTCACTTCTACTTTATCTTTACTCATGGCATTCATCGTATTGGATTCTGAGATAAAAATATCTTCATCCTGATCCTCAATATCTACGAATCCAAACCCTCTTGCATTCGAAATGAATGTTCCCACATATTTGATGGCCTGCGCCTTTTGATATCTTCCTTTTTTGGTGATTTGAATTTTCTCTTCCTGAATTAACTGCTCCAGTATATATTCCAGTTCACCTCTTCGTTCCTTTGGTATTTGTAAAAGAATGGCCATCTCTTTAATTTTCATTGGTACATATAAATCATCACAAATCATTTGATAAATTTTTTCTTTATTTTCGTTCAGGTTCATTCTTTTACCTCCATTTATAATTTGAAACTTACAAAAAAGGCTGTCGCACAATCACGACAGCCAACATTCTTAAATGCTAGACATATTCAATACAGCAGCAATTATTAAAAATAGAATAACCGCCACTCTGGTAAGCTTCACGAGCATACCTTCCATAGAACGTCCTTTATTCTTGCCCCAGTAGGTATCAGCAGCACCGCTGATTGCACCTAATCCCTGAGTCTTGCCCTCTTGCATTAATACTATGATTGTAATTACGATACTAATCAGAATAAAAACAACCGTTAAAATTGTTCTTAACATTATCTGTAACACCTCCTGCGGTTCAAAGTTCTCATAACTTTGATAGTATAACATACTGACAAAAATAATTCAACATTTTTATACGTGAATTTCTGCATGTAAGCCTAATAACTCTTTATTTTCTTCCAAAATTGGATCAACATATTCATTTAAAAAATTTGTAACCTGCATTGGAGCATAGCCCACATATTTCTTTGGATCCATGGTTTCCTTCAGTTCCTCTAATGTCATATGGAATTCTTCATCCTGAGCAATTAGCTCTAATAGGTTATTTTCAAGACCTTCCTGCTTTACATTTCGTCCAGCTTCCATAGACAATGTACGGATTTTTTCATGAAGTTCCTGTCGATCTCCACCTCTTTTTACCGCATCCATCATAATATTTTCAGTTGCCATAAATGGTAATTCACTCATCAGTCTCTTAGTAATTACTTTTTCGTAAACAACCAGACCATCCACTACATTCATACACAAATCCAGAATTCCGTCGATTGCCAAAAATCCTTCTGGAATACTTAATCTTTTATTTGCAGAATCATCCAACGTTCTTTCAAACCACTGGGTTGCGGAAGTAATCGCTGGATTTAATGCATCGATCATCACGTATCTCGCCAAAGAAGCAATTCTCTCACTTCTCATTGGATTACGCTTATAGGCCATTGCAGAGGATCCAATCTGAGACTTCTCGAATGGTTCTTCGATTTCTTTTAAATGTTGTAGCAAACGAATATCATTGGAAAATTTATGCGCACTTGCGGCAATTCCACCAAGAACATTTGCTACTCTGGTATCCAACTTTCTGGAATAGGTCTGTCCGGACACTGGAAAGCAAGACTGAAATCCCATTTTTTCTGCAATCAATGGGTCTAATCGATCAACTAATTCTGTCTGATTATCAAATAATTCTAAAAAGCTTGCCTGAGTTCCTGTTGTTCCTTTTGAACCTAATAACTTCATTCCATTTAAAATATAATCTACATCTTCTAAATCTATCAAAAATTCCTGGAGCCACAACGTTGCTCTCTTTCCAACCGTAGTTGGCTGAGCTGGCTGAAAATGTGTAAATCCTAATGTTGGCAAATCTTTATACTGATCTGCAAATTTCGCAAGTTCACTAATTACATTCAACAGTTTTTGTTTCACCAGTTTCAAAGCTTCTGTCATTACAATCACATCAGTATTATCTCCAACATAGCAAGATGTTGCGCCTAAATGAATGATTCCCTTTGCTTTTGGGCACTGAACACCATATGCGTATACATGACTCATCACATCATGACGAACTTCTTTTTCTCTTGCGACTGCCACATCATAGTTAATATCTTCTGCATGTGCTTTCAGTTCCTCGATTTGTTCTTTTGTTACTGGAAGTCCAAGCTCCATCTCGGTTTCCGCAAGAGCAATCCATAATTTTCTCCAGGTACGAAATTTCATATCTGGCGAAAAAATGTACTGCATTTCTTTGCTCGCATAACGTTCGGATAATGGACTGCAATATTTATCTACACTCATGTTTTTCCCTTTCAAATAAATAGTATTACTGCTGGTAATCTCCACGAATATCTTCTTGTGGCGGTTCCATCGGATATTTGCCTGTAAAACATCCATGACAGACTGGTAAACCTCCGACCATTTCACGTAAACGTTCTGTTTTTAAATAACCCAAGGAATCTGCGCCAATAACCTGTCTGATTTCTTCTACCGAACGATTATAGGCAATTAACTGATCTCTTGCCGGAACATCCGTGCCAAAATAACAAGGCCATAAAAATGGAGGCGAACTAATTCGAACGTGCACTTCCTTTGCACCTGCTCGTTTTAACATTCCAACAATCTGATCCGATGTAGTTCCACGAACAATGGAATCATCAATCATAATCACACGTTTACCTTCTACAGCTTCACGTAGTGCATTTAATTTAACCCGCACACTGCTTTCTCTGCTACTTTGCTTTGGCTTGATAAAAGTTCTACCCACATAACCATTTTTTACAAATGCCGTCCCATAAGGAATTCCGGATTCTAAGGAATATCCAAGCGCTGCAGCATTTCCAGATTCAGGAACGCCCACTACCAAATCCGCATCGACAGGTGAATCCATTGCCAAAAAACGTCCTGCTTTGATTCTGGATTCATAAACACTGGTTCCATCAATACGACTGTCTGGTCGTGCAAAATAAATATATTCAAATACACATCTTGCCTCGTTTGAATGTTCCATACATAAAGAAGTATCCGACTGAATTCCTTCTTTGGTAATGGTCACAATCTCACCTGGCAACACGTCTCTTACAAAAGTTGCACCTAACGTATCAAATGCACAGCTTTCCGAGGAAAGGATATACGCATTATCTCTTTTACCAATACATAATGGTTTAAATCCATAAGGATCTCTAACACCAATTAATTTGCGAGGACTCATAACCACTAATGCATAAGCACCTTTAATTTTTTGTGTTGCATTTTTAACTGCGCTTTCAACATTGTCTGTCTTTAACCGTTCTCTTGCAATATGATAGGCGATTACTTCCGAATCAATTGTTGTCTGAAATATCGCCCCTGTATACGCCAATGATTCACGTAATTCATTTGCGTTAATCAAATTACCATTATGAGCAAGAGCAAGAATTCCTTTTACATAATTCAAGACCAATGGTTGTGCGTTTTCTCTGGTAGAAGCACCGGCAGTGGAATAACGTACATGTCCAACTCCAATGTCTCCATGCATATTCTCAAACACATCTTCGGTAAATACTTCATTTACCAGCCCCATCCCTTTATGAGATACGACTGTGCCCTTTGGTCCGTTCGTATCACTAACAGCAATACCACAACTTTCCTGTCCACGATGCTGTAATGCAAATAATCCATAATAAATACTGGTCGAAACATCGTGTCCATCAAAATCATACATGCCAAACACTCCACACTCTTCGCGAAGTCCGTCCCATATTTTACTCATTATTTACCCAATCCTATTCTCTTGAATACTTCCTGATAAGCGTCTTCCACATTACCCATATCTCTACGGAAACGATCTTTATCTAATTTTTCGCGAGTGTTTACATCCCATAATCTGCAGGTATCTGGTGATACTTCATCTGCAAGAATAATTTCGCCGTGGAAACGACCAAATTCTACTTTAAAATCAATCAGCTCAATTCCTGCTGCCAGGAAAAATGCCTTCATAAATTCATTTACCTTAAATGCATACTCTGTAATTTTATCAATTTCTTCACGTGTTGCTGCACCAATTGCAATGGCATAATAATCATTGATCATTGGATCGCCAAGTGCATCATCTTTATAGCTGAATTCTAAAGTTGGAGCAAGTAATTTTGTTCCTTCTTCAATTCCTAATTTTTTAGAAAAACTACCTGCTGCCACATTACGGATAATTACTTCTAATGGTACAATCTCAACTCGCTTTACTTCAGTTTCTCTGTCGCTGATTTCTCTCACAAAATGTGTCGGAACACCGGCTTTTTCGATTTCCTGGAAAATGTAATTCGTCATTCGGTTATTGATAACGCCTTTACCAACAATCGTTCCTTTTTTTTCTCCATTAAAGGCCGTTGCATCATCCTTATAATCAACAATTACAAGGTCACTGTCATCTGTAGCATAAACTTTCTTTGCTTTTCCTTCATACAGCTGTTCCATTTTCTTAGCCATTTTGCCACCCATCCTTTTCTTTTACTACGTATTCACACTTTTTCGGTTCACACATAACCGCATAAAAATTATATATCACAAGCCCTTAAAATGCAACTAAGGGTTATTGTAATCCCGTGGTACCAAACCCGCCTCTGTTTTGATTATTTAATTGTTCTACCTGTTCAAACTGTATTTGTGGTTGATTTTCCATGATTCTAAACTGACAGATTCTATCATTCACATGGATCACCGTATCACGAACCGCATATACTGGCATTCTCCACATATCCTCATCACCACAATAAGTACAGTCAACCACACCACAGCTATTGGTCTGAATTAAACCAAAATTCTTAAATGTAGAACTTCTTGGAACAATATGTGCTTCATAACCCTGAGGTAATTCCATCGCTACTCCTAACGGAATCAGCATGTATTCTCCTTTTTTCAGCGTTACTTCTTCGCTTGCTCTTAAATCAATCCAGTCTGATTTTCCATCGATATAACATAAACGCTCAATTGCGTCACTAAAATACTTAATTCTGATTGTTTTCATAGTTTCTCCCATCTGCCGCATCCCATAAACATACTACACCTTCTTGTTTTGTTCGTTTCAGATCAATTACTCTTTGATTGAGACTCCCCTTCCAGTGTAACGTGGTATCTCGTTGCTCTAAAATAAAAGGACCATCTACTAATACGTCAATCCATTCTAAAACCGGTTCCATACAAATTTCTTCATATAAATACCCTGTATATAACCAAATTGTTTTATCTGGTGCATGGTCTTTGATTTCTTGCACCAATTGTCTTAAGTCTAACCGATTGCTCATGAATAGCGGATCGCCCCCACTTAACGTGACTCCACTAATATAGGGCTGATCCAACTGCTCAAATAATTCTCTTTTTGCTGCATCATCAAACTCCAGACCACCTGTCGGATCCCAGGTCACCGGATTATGACAACCCTCACATCCATGGTCACATCCAGCCACCCATAAAACGACTCGGAGTCCGTCCCCGTTTTTCATATCGTCTTTTGTTATATTATGATAACGCATTTTATTCCTACCTTTTACATTGATTTTCTTTCTGCAATTTCTGCCATCTTGGCATCATTTAGTCTTGTATCTCCATGCACTCTCGAATAAGATAAGTATCCATTCATTCGGTCAATTTTTGTGAGATTCTTACTATTACAAATTGGACAAATATCCATCTCTAATTCTTCATGTCCACAATCATCACAATAGGACAATGATAAATTAACACCTTCATACAATCCCATATCCATTGCTCTTCGAACTAAAGTCTTCACTGCGTCTTTATTATAACTGATTGGATACTTCACGTATTGAATTTTCCCACCATTAAATAATTCCCAGAATCGATACTCTAAATCCTGCTTTTCAATTGGGCTTAAGTCCTCTGATACATGACAGTGAAAACTATTACTTACATATTCACGGTCAGATACATTTTCAACGATCCCATATTTTTTACGGAACTGTTTGACCTGCAATCCACATAAATTCTCTGCAGGTGTTCCATAAATTGCATATAAAATCTGGTCTTCATCACGAAATTCCTGGATTTTCTTATTAATATATTGCATCACGTCTAATGAAAAATCTGCGTCTTCTACTAATGAATTTTTATTATAAAGCTGTTGCAACTCATTTAATGCAGTAATCCCAAAAGAAGCAGTAGCTGAATCCAAAAGTGGTCTAATTTTATCGTGTAATCCCAGCTTTCCGCCTAAGAAACCACCCTCACAATAAGCAAGTGGATTGGTCGATGCACGTAGTTCCCCAATATAATCCCTGGTTCTGATATGTAGCTGGCGAATCAGATTCATATAATAATCTAGCACTTCATAAAAATCTTTATTTTCTTTTCTTGCTTTTGCAAGAATCATTGGTAAATGCAAAGAAATTGCACCCATATTAAATCTTCCAACAAAAACAGGGGTATCCTGCTCATTAGCCGGATGCATTCCTCCACGCTCATACCATGGAGAAAGAAATGCTCGACAGCCCATTGGACTAATAATTTTTCCATATTTTTTATACATACTGGCAATATAACCTTTTCCAGTCAAACTTAACCAGTCTGGATACATTGTTTTTTGTGAACATTCAATTCCAACCTCAAATACATTTTCCAGCGGTTTTCCAGGTCCGTGAAGATTTTCATCATACAAAAAGACAATTTTTGGAAAAAGAACTGGCTTTTTATGGCCTTTCTTTCCTTGTCCTTCCATTCTTACTTTCAGCATTGCAATCGTTGCCATTTGTGCAAAAGGACCCGTTCCACAACCTGCCGTAACAGTTATAAATGGATAATCTCCTCTGGAACTTGCAACGGTATTAAACTTATATTCCCATCCTTGGAATCCCTGTCTGAAATCCCGTTCGATATCTTTATGTGCTTCTTCATTTGCTCTTTCTATGGTCACTCCCATATCCAAGTATCTTTTAATATACTGTTCGTGAGAACGAATCGCAAAAGGTTCTAAAATCGTTTCCACACTTGGAATGGTAAAACCGCCATATTGCTGACTGGCAGCACTTAACACAATATCTCCAATGACATCAAATGCAACATCTAATGTTTTTGGTTCGTTGTACCACAAATTACCCATTTCAAATCCACCGGTCAATACGTTATTGATGTCAAAAAGACAACAATTCATCGTATCACGTCTAGCTGACATATCGTGTACATAAATATATCCATCTCGACACGCCTGTATTTCTTCTGTCGTCATGAAAAATTTCTGATATAACTCTTTATTCAGTTCATTAAAAATCAGACTGCGCTTTGTGGAAACCAAGGCACTGTCTGTATTTGAATTTTCTTTATCTCCAATGTACATAATGGACTGACTCTTTTTATAGACATCATCCAGCATCTGTACAAAATCCTGTTTGTAATTTCGATAATCACGATAGCTCTTTGCTACAATGGGACTCACTCTTTCTAATGCACCTTCCACAACATTATGCATCTGAGCAATCTGAATTTCTTCCAAATCCATTGCATCAATTTTTTCTTCGACGAACTGACAAATAAAATCCATTTCCTCTTTTGTAAATTTAACTAGAGCACGATAAGCTGACTTATTCACTGCTACTACTACTTTTTCTACATGAAATTCTTCTCTGGTTCCGTCTTTTTTTATTACGTATCTCATCGATACCCTCCTAACAATTCCTGTTGTCAAAAATCAAATGCTTCGGTATTCCCTGTTCATAGATCAACGTACGCTCTCCCTGAATCAGTGGGTATAAGTACTCAATCATATCCAAAGTAACCTGATTGTGTTCCGAATTCATCATATGTATCGGAACTTTTTTCTCTTTATTTGCAACTTCTGAAATGGAAACTAAATCATAGCTCACCTGATAAGGTTTTGAAGACTCTCGAATCACTGCTGCCATCTTTCCACTTATGCATGCTACAGCACTCTTACATGCCAGTTTGCCTAACTCCATAGATTCCTCTATATCTGTCTTACTCTGAAGATGTCCTGCACATCTTTGCATCAGATTCAACTCAATACTACGAACCTTACAACCAATTCGTTCTTTCAACAAATTTTCGAGAACGCTTGCTGTCCCTGCGACCTGGCAGTGTCCAAACGCATCCAGTCCACTTCCTTTTACTCCCTGTGATAAATAATTGCCGTCTTGATCTTTGATGCCTTCACTTACGGCAATTACCAGTCCATCTTTTTTCTGATGCAAACGTTGAATATCTAAAATAAATTGTTCTACATCAAAAGGAACTTCACATAAATAAATCAAATCTGGTCCTTCACCTTTGTTCAGTCCTGCTAATGCAGAAGAAGCTGTTAACCATCCAGCATTTCTGCCCATGACCTCAACAATGGTGACTGCCTTTGTATTGTATACGCTACAATCTCTGATAATCTCAGAAAAAGTTGTAGCAATATACTTGGCTGCAGAACCAAATCCAGGACAGTGGTCTGTTCCACAAAGATCATTATCAATGGTTTTTGGCGCACCCATCACATAAAGATCCTCAATTTTATTTTCTTTGCAATATTCAGATAGACTCCATACGGTATCCATAGAATCATTTCCACCAATATAAACAAAATATTGAATATCATTCTTTCTAAATACTTCAACAATTTGTTCATATTCTTCTGGCTGTTGATGAAAATCAGCCATTTTATGTCTACAGGACCCTAATGCTGCTGCCGGTGTCTGCATTAAAATGTCAAGATCATTGGGATGAGACAGTTCTTTTGTTAAAGAAATAAAATCTTCTTTCAAAACGCCTGTTATCCCATTTCTTGCTCCTAGAACTTCTGTGATTTCAGAATGTTTCAGTGCCTCTAAATATACCCCCGCAACCGTAGCGTTAATGGCTGCTGTTGGGCCACCTGACTGTGCAACTAATAATTTTCCCATAGACTTCATCCTTTTCTAACTTTATTCTTCAAATGATAAATCGGAATGTTCGATTCTCTTATCTCTTAACATTAACTCACGAACTGCTTCGCTAGCTTTCTTTCCTTCAAACAAAACTTCATTAACCTGTTCTACAATTGGCATTGGAACCTGATATTTCTCGGCAAGTTTTCTAGCAGCTTTCGCAGAATAAACTCCTTCCACTACCATCTGAACTTCTGCCATGGCCTCTTCCATGGTCTTTCCTTGACCAATTAAAATACCAGCACGACGGTTCCTGCTGTGCATACTTGCACAAGTAACAATCAAATCCCCGATTCCTGAGAGTCCCTGAATCGTTTCAATATTCGCGCCCATTTTTAAAGCAAGTCGACCAATTTCAGCAATTCCTCTGGTAATTAATGCAGCTTTGGTATTATCACCATATCCCAGTCCATCTGCCATACCAGCAGCTAAAGCGATGACATTTTTCAAAGATGCACCTAATTCCATTCCTAATAAATCTGGAGTGGTATAAACTCGAAATACATCGTTCATAAAAATATTTTGAATATACTCTGCTGTTTTTTGTGTGTGAGCCCCTGCAACAACCGTTGTTGGAATCTTTCTTCCCACTTCTTCCGCATGGCTTGGTCCCGATAATGCTGCAATGATAGCCTGTGGGATTTCTTCCTCAAAAATTTGAGTCAGCGTCATTAAGGTTTCTTCCTCAATTCCTTTTGATACATTCACAATCAACTGTCCATCCTGAACAAATGGAGCCATGAGCTTTGCTGTACTTCTTGTAAAGACAGAAGGCACCGCACATACTAGCATGTCTCTTCCTTTGATTGCTTCTTCCATATTTGTTGTGAGCTGAATTTTTTCGTCTAATATCACACCTGGTAATTTCTCAGTATGCTCTCTTTTTTCCTGCAGTAGTTGAATTTCGTCTTCCGAAATAGACCAGATCGTTACATCATGTCCATTTCCTGCTAATACTGTCGCAAGAGCAGTTCCCCAGCTTCCTGCACCAATTACACTGATTTTTTCCATTTGATTATCTCCCTGTCTGTTCGTGAAGTTCTCCCTTTTTCTTAAAAACAATCTTACGCTCTTCTTTTCGAAGCAAACGAAGAATATTCTGTCGATGGCCCCAATAAGCCAATAAGGTGAACATTCCTCCAATTATGTAAATTTCGATTAAATATTGAGTTCCTACATGAAACAATCCCATTTGTCCAGACACAATAATCTGCACAAAAAGAGCAGTAATTCCAAGTAAAGATCCCAATGAAACATAGCGTGTAATAATTACGACAATGATAAAGACCATAAGCGGAAGTATCGCAGATGGCCAGTGAAAGGCAAGAATAAAACCACCTGTACACGCAATTCCTTTTCCACCTTTAAATTTAAGGTAAAAAGGAAAATTATGCCCAATTACAGCACCAAGCCCTGCATATTCCATCAATAACAAGGTTGCATCTTTTGCAGTCTCATGAAAAAGAAACCAGGTTAAAAGCATTGCTCCCATCGCCTTTAAAATATCTCCGATTAAAGTAATGATTCCACCTTTGATTCCAAAGGTGCGAAGGGTATTTGTAGTTCCTGCATTTCCACTTCCATACTTTCGAATGTCTACTTTACGAATCTTTCCATAAAAATATCCTGTCTGAAACAGTCCGAAAAGATATCCAATTGCCAAAGCAATGAGTCGTTCAAATCCCACCACTGTGCTTATCCTTCCTTTCTTTCACGTACTATAAATTTAAGCGATGTACCTCTAAAACCAAATGCATCACGAATTCGGTTTTCTATGTACCTTGTATAAGAAAAATGCATCAGATTTTTGTCATTTACAAATACTACAAATGTCGGTGGCTTCACAGATGCCTGGGTAATATAAAACAATTTCAAACGCTTTCCCTTATCTGTTGGTGGTTGCTGCATTGCAACTGCTTCCGTCATGATTTCATTTAACACTCCTGTTGCAACACGCATGGAGTTATTTTCAATTACCACATCAATCATTTCATACAGTTTGCTTAAACGCTGACCCGTCTTTGCAGAAATAAATAAAATTTCAGCATAAGACATGAAACTTAAGGTTTCACGGATTTTCTCAGTTTGACGGTAAATCGTTTTATCATCTTTTTCGATTGCATCCCATTTGTTGACTGCAATAATAATTCCTTTTCCACGTTCGTGAGCGATACCAGCGATTTTAGCGTCCTGCTCTGTAATTCCTTCTGTCGCATCAATCACAAGAACGACAACATCCGCTCTTTCCACAGCCGTAACCGCACGAATGATTGAATAGCGTTCAATTTCTTCTTTGATCTTATTCTTTCTTCGTAAACCTGCAGTGTCAATAAATACATATTCTTTGCCGCTGAATTTAACTGCTGTATCAATGGCATCTCTGGTTGTTCCAGCAATATCAGATACGATTAGTCTGTTTTCTCCAACTAATTTATTAATAATCGAAGATTTACCTACATTTGGTTTTCCTACAATCGCGATTTTCGGACGTTCATCCTCCACTTCTTCATAAACTCGCTCTGGGAAATGTTTCACCACTTCATCCAACAAATCACCGATTCCTAATCTGGATGCAGCAGAAACAGGCATTGGATCGCCAATACCTAAATTATAAAATTCATATACGTCTGTCAAGTACTTGTCAAAATTATCGACTTTATTTACTACAAGAATCACTGGTTTTTTACTTCTGCGCAAGATATCTGCAACTTTCGCATCCGAATCAACTAACCCTTGATGTACATCTGTAATAAACAAAATTACATCTGCTGTCGATATCGCAATTTCTGCCTGTTCTCTCATCTGACTTAAAATAACATCCTGTGAATCAGGCTCGATTCCACCAGTATCAATTAACGTAAAATTCATATTTAACCAGTTTACATCTGCATAGATTCGGTCTCTGGTCACACCGGGTGTATCCTGAACAATTGCAATACGATCGCCTGCTAAAACATTAAAAAGTGTTGATTTTCCAACATTTGGGCGGCCAACGATTGCTACGATTGGTTTACTCATATTTCGTTCTCCTATTTTCTATAAAGCTTCCTATTATCCGTTTA
>JAGOGN010000170.1 GCA_017996675.1 Lachnospiraceae bacterium
GGTATGAGCAGCAATAATCTCATCGGTTTTTGCGTAAAAACTGCTGTCTAACATAAATGTCCCCCTTCATAATATCCCTTTAATAACTTGTTATTTTTTTATCAATTTTGTACCAAATGAAGTATAACAGTTATTTTTTTTATAGGGAAGTTCCAATATCATATACCTCGCTATATACATTTAAATATACCTGCGATATAAACATTTTCCACCGCCTTTTGTTCGTAAAGCCGATACAATTGTTTTTCACCCATGGATGGTTCGTTAATTTATACAGAAATGAAGTCCAAATTTCTACACATCAAAAAAACTTGATCCATTAACTGAATCAAGTCATTTGATTGTATTGAGTTATTCAATTGCAAATTCTGCGAGAACTTTATTAATTTCCATAATAAAATTCTTTTCTTCTTTGGAATAACGATGACCTTTTTTGCAAATCAAAACGTCACACATATCCTTCTCCATAAAAGCACAATGAATGGTAGCAAGGTTATTTCGCTCCAGTACTTCTACTGGCATTGGCGATACCCACATAAATGAATTGCTTACTTTACTTAGAAGATCGAATTGGGATCCTCTTTCATACACATAAATCTTCTTCTGTGTCGACAATTTTCCATTTCCAACTGAGATTTCCATGTATTCCCCGTTTGGTAACGTATTATCACCGTGGAGAATTTCAATATATTCAGTCAGATCTGTTTCTCTAACTTTCGGCAAAAAACGAAGTCTGCTGTCCTTCGACACCAGTAATCGATAGGAAAAATCCATCAAGTGAGTACATTCCAACTCTCTCACTTTAAACAACGCTCTAAAATACTCATCATAGCGACTATGGTATCTTAATATACCAATATTGGAGGTTTGATCCTCAACCTGTTTAATGGCATTTGCTGTGCTAGTCTCGTCTACCTGCATAATCATTTTTTCACAGTCTCTTTTACTAATAACGTAATTGGTAAAAGAATGGGCAAGATAACTGGCTCTGGGAATCGCGATCCTTAATTCTGTACTTTCTTCCTCGTCCAGCGAATATTTATGCTCCAACTCATCCAATTTCCGAATAATCGCTTCCGCTTCCATCAGGAATTCCTGACCTTCTTTGGTTGCTTCCACTCCCTTTGATGAGCGTTTGAAAATCTTGATTCCACAGCTCGCTTCTAGTTCTTTCACTGATTTACTCAGGTTCGGTTGTGCAACATACAAAGATTTAGCCGCTTTACTAATAGATTTCTTACGATTAATTTCAAGGGCATACTTTAAATTCTGAATATTCATGTAGGCATTCCTCCATAGGATCATATTAACATGACTATTTTAGTTTATCAACCTGCTTTGTTGCAATCACGGTAACCTTTGTTCCTGCAATGTTGTCTAAAATCACATCATTCAGATGAATTGGTGCTGTAACTGTGATATGAGCCAACTCTTCCATACACTTTACGATAGCCTCTTTTGGAATTTCACTTTTTGTTTTTACCGATACTACAGGAGAAATCCCGCCCTTTACCCTTACCGTAGTTGTTAAAGTTCTGGTTGGGTGGATCAGTTCTGCTCTCGCATACTGCTCCCCTTTTGGACAAGTATTTCCTGTAACAGATACAATTTGTCCATCCTGCAAGTCCACCGAAAGCATACATCCTAAAGGACAGCCAATACAAACCAATTGTTTATTTTCCATTTACACCATCCTCCAGCCTGATTATCATCTGCCTCTCATCCTTAAAAGGAAAAAGTTGTTCTTTTGATAATCGGATTTCTTCCATTTCACCTGGTGCCAGAACATTTTTTTTCTTCGAATAAAGCACCTGATCTTTGATCATTACCTGTATTTTTTTGTTTTTAAAACTGTCTGTCACCCTTAATCGAATGGTAATGTTCTCATCCATTTCTTCTACATCCAAATAATTTGGAATGCAATAACGGACTCCATCTGTTGTTTTCAATTCCATTTTCGATTTTAATGTTCTTTCCTTTTTTTCCTGAATGAACTGGGCTGCCTGCTTACCTGCTAACGCGGCTTCCTGGGATACAAAATCTACCAGATCATGAACGTGAAGCACATTTCCACATGCAAAGACCCCTTCCACAGAAGTTTCTAAATGATCGTCCACAATTGGTCCATTCGTTAATGGATGAATGGTAACCCCCATTTCTCTGGAGAGTTCGTTTTCTGGCACAAGTCCCACGGATAAAAGAAGTGTGTCACATTCGTACTCAATCTCGGTTCCAGGAATTGGTTTTTTATCTGCATCGACCTTCATTAACGTGATTCCACTTAAACGTTCCTTGCCCCTGATTTCTGTCACCGTGTGACTTAACAAGAGTGGAATATCATAATCATCCAGACACTGGACAATATTACGCTTTAATCCACCAGAATAGGACATTAATTCCGCCACAGCAAGTACTTTTGCTCCTTCTAATGTCATTCGCCTTGCCATAATGAGACCGATATCGCCGGAGCCTAAAATTACTACTCTCTTACCAGGCATTTGGCCTTCCATATTAACCAATCTTTGAGCAGTTCCTGCTGAGTAAATTCCTGCAGGTCGATATCCAGGGATATTCAGCGCTCCCCTAGCTCTTTCTCGACATCCCATTGCCAGAATGATCGCTTTTGCCTGAATCTGAAACATTCCATTTTCGCGATTCATCGCAGTAATCAAACGTTCTTTCGTAATATCCATCACCATTGTGTGTAGCAAAAAAGGAATATTCTCCTGTTTCACCAGTTCGATAAAGCGTGCCGCATACTCCGGTCCCGTTAATTCTTCTTTAAAGGTATGAAGTCCAAATCCATTGTGGATACACTGATTTAAAATACCACCTAGCTCCCGATCTCTTTCCAAAATCAGAATATCTGTTATTCCAGACTTTTTTGCCTCGAGGGCAGCAGCAAGTCCAGCAGGACCTCCTCCAATGATTACCAATTCAATCTGTCTCATTCTTTTGCACCTCCAACAGGATTCTCTTTTGTTTTTCCAAGAATCAGTGGCGAATGTTTACCGGATTTCATGATGATTTCCGGCGATGTATTACATTCTCTCTCCAATATTTCAATCGTGCGTGGAGCACAAAAACCCGACTGGCATCTTCCCATTCCAGCTCTGGTACGTCTTTTAATTCCATCTAATGTGCGTGCCCCCAACGGTCTGTGAATGGCATCCAAAATCTCACCCTCACTAATCATTTCACATCTGCAAATAATAGTTCCATAAGCAGGCTGTTCTTTGATTAGTTGATTTCTCTCGTCAATCGTTAACTTTTGAGGATTTAAGATCCCTTTTCTCGTTTCGATAAAATCTGTTTTTTTCTCTAATTCTAATTTATTCGAAATCATTTGTGCCAAGTACTTACCAATCGCTGGCGATGCAGTAAGTCCAGGCGATTCAATTCCTGCACAATCATAAAAATTAGGTGCACCGTCTACTTCACCAATACAAAATTCTCCGTTTTTTTCATGGGCACGTAACCCTGCAAACGAAGTAATCACCTGACGAATTGGAATACCTTGTACGGTATGATTCGCTTTTTCGATCAAAAAATCCAAACCCCGTTGCGTTGTATTTGTTCCTTCTTTATCTTCCACATCCATCGCAGTTGGACCTACAATCATATTTCCATGAGTCGTTGGCGAAACCAACACACCCTTTCCCATTTCATTTGGAAGCTGAAAAATTGTTTTCGTCACAAATGGACCAACGGACTTATCTAACAAACAGTAATCTCCTCTGCGTGGAATGATTTCCATTTTTGCTTCGCTCACCATATTGTGAAACACATCTGCATAGACTCCTGCTGCATTTACAATACTTTTTGTAGTAAAGGTTCCTTTATTCGTTTCTATTTTCCACAATCCGTCCCAAGGTTCAATTCCTTCAACCGTTGTATCAAATGAAAATTCTACTCCATTTTGATTTGCATTTTCTGCCAACGCTAGATTTAGGCCAAATGGACAAACAACTCCACCCGTTGGTGCATAGAGGGCACCTATCACTTCGTCAGAAATATGAGGTTCCATCTTTCTTACCTGTTCACCCGTTAAAACCTCTAAACCTTGTACATTATTTATTGTTCCTTGTTTCTGTAATTGCACTAATTGTTCCATGGAATCACC
>JAGOGN010000171.1 GCA_017996675.1 Lachnospiraceae bacterium
TATATTACAGTA
Source organism: Lachnospiraceae bacterium (assembly GCA_017996675.1). The sequence goes on from JAGOGN010000171.1 coordinate 13, forward strand.
TGCCGCACAATAAGGTTTAAGTCTGATTATTCAGCACCGAAATTGGCGAGTAATGATAAATAGGAGGTGCCATATGTACGCAATAATTGCAACAGGTGGAAAACAGTACAAAGTAGCTGAAGGCGATGTCATTACCATTGAAAAACTTGGAGTTGAAGCTGGTGAAACAGTGACTTTTGATCAAGTACTTGCAGTAAATGATGGTTCAATGAAAGTTGGAACACCAACAGTAGCAAACGCAACTGTAACTGCTTCTGTAGTAAAAGAAGGCAGAGGTAAGAAAGTAATCGTTTACAAGTACAAGAGAAAATCAGGTTATCACAAAAAGAATGGACATAGACAGTCATTTACAGAAGTTAAGATTGAAAAAATCAATGCTTAATATTTTGATATTATGATAACTATTACGATTTACAAAAAAGATGATGTAATTTATGGTTTTTCTTCGTCAGGACACGCAGAGTTTGGGAATCCCGGTCATGATATTGTTTGTGCCGGTGTGTCTGCACTTATTCTGAATGCAATTAATTCAATTGAATTACTATGTACAGATAAGTTTCATGTTCGTGACAATCAAGAAAAGGGTCAGATACAATTTAAATTTGATCAAACGCCAGGAGAGCAAAGTCAATTACTTATGCAGTCTATGATTATAGGCTTGCAAGGAATTCAGAAAACATACAGTAAGAAGTATATCATTCTTCATTTCAGGGAGGTGTAAGAAATGTTCAATATGAACCTTCAGTTTTTTGCTCATAAAAAGGGAGTAGGTTCTACTAAAAACGGTAGAGATTCTCACTCTAAGAGACTTGGAGCAAAGAGAGCAGACGGACAGTTTGTAAAAGCTGGAAATATTTTATACAGACAGCGCGGAACAAAGATTCATCCAGGACTTAACGTAGGTCGTGGTGGTGATGACACTTTATTCGCACTTGTTGACGGAGTATTAAGATTCGAAAGATTAGGAAGAGATAAGAAACAAGCTTCCGTACATCCAGTATCAAACGAGAAATAGGTTGACGTTTAGACCCGACTGTATATACGGCCGGGTCTATTTTTACTTATAAAGGAGAAAACAATGTTTGCAGATCGTGCAAAAATATTTATAAAATCAGGAAAAGGCGGAGATGGTCATGTAAGTTTTCGTCGTGAAAAATACGTTCCAGACGGCGGACCAGACGGTGGCGACGGTGGAAACGGAGGAAGCATCATTTTCGTTGTAGATGAGAGCTTAAACACGCTTACCGACTATCGTCATATCCGAAAATACGTTGCTGAACCAGGAGAAGATGGTAGCAAACGTAATTGTCATGGAAAAAATGGAAACGACCTTATTTTATCCGTTCCAGCAGGAACAGTGATCAAAGAAGCAGAGTCCATGAAAGTTATAGCAGATATGTCTGGTGACAATAAAACTTTTCTAATCTTAAAAGGCGGAAGAGGTGGACAGGGTAATCAACATTACGCTACTCCAACGATGCAGGCGCCAAAATATGCGCAGCCTGGTCAGGCAGCAAGAGAGATGGAATTATTCTTAGAATTAAAAGTCATTGCTGACGTAGGACTTGTAGGATTTCCAAATGTTGGTAAATCTACTTTTCTTTCCAGAGTGACCAATGCGAAACCTAAAATTGCAAATTATCATTTTACAACCTTAAATCCAAATTTAGGTGTTGTAGATTTAGAAGGCGGGAAAGGTTTTGTAATTGCAGATATTCCTGGATTGATTGAAGGCGCATCCGAAGGTGTTGGTCTTGGGCATGAATTTCTTCGTCATATCGAAAGAACGAAAGTCATGATTCATATGGTGGACGCTGCTTCAACAGAAGGAAGAGACCCAATCGAAGACATTACCGCAATTAATAAAGAATTAGAAGCTTATAATCCAAGCCTCATGAAAAAGCCACAGGTGATAGCAGCAAATAAAATGGATGCCGTGTTCGGCGATTCCAATGAAATTATTACTTTGTTAAAAGAAACCTATGAACCTCAAGGAATACCAGTATTTCCAATTTCTGCAGTTAGTGGTCAAGGATTAAAAGAACTCATTTATTATGTTCATAAACTTTTAGAAGAAATCGATGATGAGCCAATCGTATTTGAACCAGAATTTTCCATGACAGATTTAATCAAAAAAGATGAATCTTTCACAGTTGCTTACGACGAAGAGGAAGAAGAATACGTTGTAGAAGGACCTGCCATTGAAAAAATGCTTGGTTACACTAGTATTGATTCTGAAAAAGGATTCCTTTTCTTCCAGCGATTCTTGAAAGATCGTGGAATACTGGATCAATTAGAAGAAGCTGGTATTCAGGAAGGTGATACCGTTCGAATGTATGGCCTTTCATTTAACTATTATAAATAATTTCCATTCACAGAGAGGGAAAAATAATGACAAGTAAGCAAAGAGCGTATTTAAGATCACAGTCAGCAATGATGGATCCAATCTTTCAGGTTGGTAAATCCAGTGTTACGCCAGAAATGATTACAGCAATTGATGAGGCACTTGAAAAACGAGAGTTAATTAAACTTTCCGTTTTAAAGAACTGTATGGACGACCCACGTGAAATCGCAGATACCATTGCAGGAAGAACCAATTCTCAAGTGATCAATGTAATTGGTCGTAAAATTGTATTATTCAAGCAAAAGAAAAAAGAATCAAATTATAAATTACCATTATAATTATTGAGGTGGAACGATGAAAATTGGTATTATGGGTGGAACATTTAATCCAATTCACAATGGACATTTAATTATAGCAGAGCAAGCACGGCAAGAGTATCAACTAGATCTTGTCTTGTTTATTCCTGCTGGAGTTCCACCGCACAAACAACAGGATTCGATATTGAATTCATCTCTTCGATGTGAGATGATTCAATGTGCAATTGAATCAAATCCAAATTTCAAACTGGATACTAGAGAGGTTGATTCCCGTGAAATCAGTTATACCTATTTAACATTGGGATCTCTTAGCAAACAATATCCAGATGCGAAATTGTACTTTATTATGGGTGAAGATTCCATTTATGCGGTATCTTCCTGGAGACGTCCTAAGGATATTTTTTCATTGGCAACAATATTGATTGCAGTCCGGAATGATGCATCCAATTACAGCCGTATGGAAAATCAGATTACTGAAATTCAAAAGCAATATAGCTGCACCCTGGAAATCATTCATTCGCCTTCTGTCATGATTGCATCTAGTGATATCCGGAGTAAAGTTGCGAAGCATCAAAGTATTCGTTATCTGGTTCCAGACTCCGTTGCCCAATATATCATAGATCATGACTTATATAAAATGGAGCATGTACAAGATGAAATATAACATAAACCAATTTAGAAACCAGCTTTCCAATATACAGTCCCCTGAACGTTACCACCATTCTTTAGGTGTGATGGTTACTTGTCTGGCACTGGCCATGAGATATCAGGAAGACCTGGAAAAAGCAATGGTCGCAGGACTATTGCATGATTGTGGAAAACGTCTGGATTGTCCCGTATCTAAAATGATCGAACTATGCAAGCAATACGATATTCCTATTAGCGATAGCGAATTTGAGTCACCGTTTTTATTACACGCTAAATTAGGCGCATACTATGCTAAAAAAGAATTTTTAGTGAAAGATGAGGATATCATACACAGTATTCTTGCCCATAACACAACAGAACAAACTATGAATCTTTTGGATAAAATTGTCTATGTAGCTGATTCCATTGAACCAGGTCGCACAGAAACTAAACGACTTAAGGAAGTAAGGCAAATGGCATTTGTAGACTTGGACCAAGCAATGTTCATGATCCTTTCGGATACCTTAGACTACTTAGCAGACAAACACTTTCAGATTGATCCTAGAACTGAATATACCTATCAAAAATATTTGAACTTATCGTTAAACTCAAACAAGGAGGAATAAAATGAATCACTCAACACAAATGGTTACAACCGTAGTTCACGCACTTCAAGAGAAGAAAGCGCAAGACATTAAAGCACTGGACATTTCAGCGTTATCCGATATTGGCGACGCTTTTGTAATCGCTTCTGCATCGAACTCAAATCAGCTTTCCGCACT